>CAYYVY010000005.1:0-37864 GCA_964475265.1 uncultured Anaerolineaceae bacterium
GATCGCAGCCAACGCTAACGGCGATTATGTAAAGGTCAACACTCGCGACGACAACGATGACGGCATCTGTGACGATCATCACTGCTCCTTGCGTGAAGCCATCAATCATTCGAATGACACGCCGGGCTTACAGACGATCATTTTCAACATTCCGGACACCGGCAGCTACGCCATCATCCAGTTGTGCAGTCCGCTGCCGGACATCCGCGAACCGGCCATCATCGATGGCACATCACCGCACGGCTCAAATAGCCCTCCCAAAGTGGTGATCAAACCCTGGGACCCAAATAATCTTCCTCAATGTCCGTGCTCCCCACCGCCATATGGACTCTGGATAGAAGCTGATGACGTCGTCATCCGCGGTGTGAGCATGGTCGGGTTTTTTGATTTCCAGGCCGTGGTCTCCGCTGCCATCGTAGTCGACGATGGTGCGGAACGCGCACTCATCGAGAACAACTACCTCGGCGTGTACCCTAGCGGTTTCACCCTGGACAATTACAAAGCCATCTATATTGCCGACGATATGACGACTGTGCGAGACAACGTGATATCCGGCAATTGGGACGGCGTTTATGTGCGCGGCAGCTACACGATCATCCAGGGCAACTTCATCGGCACGGATATCTCAGGGTCTTCAGCCAGTATTGATCTCATGAACCTTGGGAACGGAATTGAATTAACTCCGTGGAGTGGGACGACAACCATTGGCGGCATACAACAACACGAGATGAACGTGATCTCCAACAACTCTATGGGCATTGGTGTTCACTCCCACAATAACACCATCCTCGGCAACCACATCGGGACCGATCTGTCCGGCACACTGGATCTGGGAAACTCTCAAGCTATTTCGATTACTGGAACCGGAAACACCATCGGCGGCGCGCTGCCCGGCGAGGGCAATTTGATCTCGGGCAATTCAATGGCCATCGGCTTCGGTACTGCCGGGGATAACAACACCGTCCAGGGCAACTTGATCGGTACCGATGTCAGCGGCACTCAGCCCCTCTCAAATGCACAATTTAATTTCGGCGGCATGATTATCTTAGGACAGAACAATGTGATTGGCGGGCTAAACACCGGTGAAGGCAATCAAATCGCCTACTTCATTTATGAAGGGATTAGATTCAGTATGGACGCCAGTGACAACCAGATCAGCGGGAACACCATCACCCACAACGGAACCGGTGTTCTGGTTGAAACGGACCAATGGGACACCGCATTGAGAAACACGCTGACACAAAATGTGATTCACTCCAACACGGACCTAGGAATCGACCTTGAACCAGCAGGAGTTTCTCCCAACGACCCTGGAGATACAGATAACGGCGGCAACACCGTGTTGAATTTCCCGGTTCTCAACGCAGGCCTCAATGGCGTGGGCGGAAGCTCATGTCCCGGCTGTACCGTCGAACTTTTCAACAGCGACGATGATCCCTCCGGTTACGGCGAAGGTGAAACCTTCATCGAAGGTACCATCGCCGATTCGAACGGTGATTTCATGTTTCCCATGAATCTAGCCTTTTCGCACTGCTACCACTTTACCGCCACGGCGACGGACATCCAGGGAAACACCTCCGAGTTTTCCGAAAACGTGGAGTTCGGTATTTGTCTGGCGTTCAGCCCCTGGGAGCTTTTCGGCCCGCTGATGCTTCTGGGAATGAGCATCGCAATCGGAGTCCTGGCGGGAAGATCCCCTGGTATCCATGGACGCACAGCACTTGCTGTTGCCGGGATTGCCGGCATCGGCCTGGCAGGCGGTTTGTTCATGATCCTGCGAAGTCCCGCCGAGCCCCCTATAGAGCAGCCAGTCGAATTGGCGGCGTGGGCGGGTTTACCATCCTGCAGTGAATATATCGAACCGGACGGCTTATCACCCGTCGAAGCGACGGTTTTCGAGCTGGATGACGATCCCGTGTTTTCCTGGTCGCCCCTCGAAAACGCACTCCCCAATTCGCTGCGCTGGACGGTCGAGCTTTCGCGGCACCCCGATCCGGCATTAAGCCGGTCGACGAGTGAAGACCATCTGGCGTTTTCCAGCTTCGATCTACAACCAGAGCCGGGCGAGATCTACAAATGGCGCCTCAGCGCAGAGACGGGTGGATCTGAAGACGGCTCCTGGCGCTTCTTCTGTGCGCCCACGGAGTGGCTGCCCTTTCAATTCGAGCGCCCTGTTATCCTTGCGGAGCCTTCCGATACACCCGAACCATCACCAACGCCTACTCCAACAAAGACACCCACGCCCGAATTTTGTGTATATACGGCGATCAATAACGCCAATTGCCGCGGCAGTGATTATAAAGAATCCGAACAAATCACGATCCTCATGCAAGGAGAAAGTGCTCAACTGCTGGCTCTCAACCCGGAATACACGCACGGGCAATTCGAACTCGGTCAGGAGTTATGCTGGATCTGGCTCGGTGCGCTGGACGGACCTGAAAATCCATTCGGTACGTGCAACGTTCCCATCGTCGATCCCCCACCTGCTTGTACACCAGAGCTGGATGAGCAAGCCTGTATACTCGCCGGAGGGCACATGAGCGAAACGCGCACGACGGCACCTTATTGCGTCTGCCCGGATTGAGATACGCAGATGTATGCAATGATGTCCTCCGAAGCGGGCATTTCCTTACCAGGGAGTCGTTCGCAAACAAGTCAGAAGGTTTGGAGATAAAAATGAAGAACAAGCGAATCCTATACCTAACCCTCGCCATAACGCTGTCGGTCGTCGCCCTTGTCCTGCAGCCCTCGTTTTCCGGCTACGCCGGAGGGGGCCTAATCGAGGTCAACACGGTGGACGATAACGACGACGGCGTCTGCGATGCGACGCACTGCTCGCTGCGCGAGGCGATCAACTTTGCCAACACCTTGCCGGGAGCGCCAATTATCACATTTAACATCACCGGTCCCGGCCCGCACATCATCGGTCTGTGCCACGCGCTGCCACAGCTAACCAGTTCGGGTACGACCATCGACGGTACGACAGAACCAAGCTATACCGGAATCCCCGTCGTCGTACTGCAGCCGGCCTTTCTTTCAAATACCCCGCCGCCACTGACCCACGTCCCTCCATGTATACCGCCTTCGGTCGGTCTGTGGATCGAAACCAACGACATCACCGTGAGAGGCTTGAGCATTGTCGGTTTTCGCCAGACCTGGCCGGCGATCGCCGCTGGGATCGTGGTCGCCAACGGCAGCAACATCCTCATCGATGCCAACTACATCGGTCTGGACGCCGGCGGTTCACCGGACGGCAACCGGGATGGGATTCTCCTCGGCGCAACCGGTCAGGAGATTCGTCACAACACCATCTCCGGCAACGACATCGGCATTCACATCCGCGCCGGCGAACAAAAAATATACGCCAACCGCATTGGTACGGATTTCTCCGGCAGCACGAGCGGGACCGGTATGGGCAACTACCGCGGCATCCGCATCGAACCGGCCGCGGATGCCAACCACATCGGATCCTCCGATCCCACGCATAAGAACGTGATCTCCGGAAACATCGCCGTCGGGATCGAGGTGGAATCCGACGACAACATCATCCAGGGCAACCACATCGGCTGCAACCGTGCCGGCGATGCAGCGCTGGGCCAGCAGGAAGGCGTGGTGCTCGGAGGAAACAGCAATCTCCTCGGCGGCGATAATGTCGGAGACGGCAACCTGATCTCCGGAAACGACATCGATGGCGTCGTCATCGGCTGGAATTCCAGCGGCCATCAAATCCTGGGCAACACCATCGGCGCTGATGTCAGCGGCGCGGCACCTCTGGGGAATTTCATCGGAATATTCACCCTGGGCGGAGACAACATCATTATCGGCAACAACGCCAGCATGGGCGGCAACCTGATCGCATTTAACAGCTATCACGGTGTCATGCTCCTCTCACGGGCGAAGACCTATCACATCGCCGGCAATACCATCACGCAGAACGGCGGCGATGGAGTGACCTTAGGGACCTTTTCGGCCAATCCCGACGTCCCCCAACAGATTACGATTAATCGCAACAGCATCTTCGATAATGGCGAATTGGGCGTAGATTTGTCTCCGGATGGCGTAACGCCCAACGACCCGGGCGATGCGGATTCGGGTCCCAACACGCTGCTCAATTTTCCCGAGCTCAGCCAGGTGACGGCCACCAATGCGCTGGGAGTCGCCTGCACCGGCTGCCGCGTGGAAGCCTTCATTGCCGACGGCGACCCTTCCGGATACGGCGAAGGCATGACCTTCGTCGGGGAAGCCTTCGCCGATTCATCCGGCAACTTCAGCGTTCCACTGGATGTGAACCTGGTCTCCACCTGCGACCTCATTACTACTCGAACGACAGATGGATCTGGCAATAGCTCCGAGTTCTCGGAAAACGTGCTCGTTTCACCTTGCTTTTCATTGCGTCGGCCATGGCTTATTGCACCACCGATCTTGCTGGGCCTGCTGGGACTGCTCGCAGGCCGCCGCGCAGGCCGAGGACGAGGTAAGCCGGGCCTGGCCGCCGCCGGTGGCGCCGCAATCGGCGCCGGGATTGGCGGCGGACTCATCGTCCTGGCGATCATACTGCCATTCATAAGAGTTGAAAAACCACAAGAAGACGCAGGCTTGCCAGCCGTGCAGATGCCCTGCGATCGATTCCTCAATCCAGCCGGGCTCTCGCCTGCCGATGGATCAATATTCGAGATCAATGACCAAGATTGGGATTTCACCTGGAGCCCAAATCCCGAGATGCCGGAAGGCGAATTCCGCTGGCTGGTCGAGTTGGTCAAGCCAGATGGTCTAGTCCATCAACAAACCACAACGGAACACGCTCTGACCTTCATGTCCTTCGACGTTGAAATCACAGAGGGCGTGCAATTCTCCTGGCGTCTCGGCGCCGAACAGGCCATCCCCGGAACGGACCGTTGGGAACCTTTCTGCCAGCAGATCGGCTGGCGTACCTTCCAGTTCGGCGAACGTCCACCGCTCAACGCCCCTCCCTGGACACCCGACGAGTGGAGCGAACCCGAGGACTCTCCAACACCGACTTCGTCGCCCACAGCGACCTCGACGCCGACTCCCGAGGAATTGGTTTGTGTGTACGAGGCGCTGCAGAACTCAAACTGCCGCGCCAGCGACTATCAGGAAGCGCTTCAGATTTCGATCCTCATGCAGGGAGAGACGGCCGAACTGCTGGCCTTGAATCCCGAGTTCACCCACGGCCAGTTCGATCTCGGCCAGGGAGCGTGCTGGATCTGGCTTGGCCTGTTGGAAGGTCCGGAAAATCCGTTCGATACCTGTGACGTACCGGTCATCGATCCTCCGCCGCCACCGACGGCAACACCACAAGCTTGCACTGCGGATTTGGACGAGGATACTTGTGTTGCAAGTGGTGGATACTGGCCGGCAGCCGAGCTCGACAATCCATACTGCATTTGCCCAGAATGATGGCGAAGCTACCAATGAGGGAAATAGAACCGCAACGGCAATAGGGCAAAAACGATGCCGTAATCGAGGAGGAAAGTTATGAAATCACGACGCGCGACCTTTTTGGCAGGCTCCGTCCTGTGTTTGACCTTGATTCTTCAATTCACTTCACCGTCCGTGACCCAGGCCGGCGGCGGTGTGTGGATTGTCAATACGGTCGACGACCTCGACGACGGCGTTTGTGACAGTACACACTGTTCTTTACGCGAAGCGATTAATAGGGTTAATGCCAATCCAGGCATCCAGTATATCTACTTCGATATCCCTGGACCAGGCCCACACGAGATCGAGCTTTGCTCGATGCTGCCGTCGTTGAGCGACGACGGAACACTGATCGACGGCACTTCGGAGCCCGATTATGGGGGTACCGTCCCTGTGGTCGTGATCAAGCCGGGAGTGTTTAATGTGTCCTCCTATCCAGGCTGCACGCCTCCTCCGATCGGGATCTGGATCGCCGCCAGCGACATCACCGTGCGGGCCCTGAGCATCATCGGTTTCATGAGCCCCTCCGCCTCCGTCGCCGGGGGGATCGTGACCCACATGGGCTCGAATATCACCATCGAGTGGAACTACATCGGCCTGGATCCTTCCGGATCGCCCGTTGGAAATCGAGACGGAATCCTGATGGGCTCCGAGGCGTCGCAGATATATTCCAATCGCATCTCGGGCAACGTCAACGGCATTCACGTCTTCCGCAGCGACCACGTCATCCGCTTGAACTACATCGGAACCGATCCCACGGGCACCTCGACCAGCCCCGCATTGGGAAATTCCGTCGGCATCCTGGTGGACAATCCTTCAAGCAACGTGCATATCGGAGGTCCGAATCCTGCTTGGATGAACCTCATTTCAGGCAACGATACCGGAGTTCAAGTCGTGACGGACGATAACTTCGTGACCAACAACCGCATCGGCTCTGATATCAACGGTACACTCGGATTGGGAAACGACACCGGAATATGGGTTACCGGAAACGGGAACCAAATCGAAGGCAATCAGGTCAGCGATGGCCAGATCGGCGTGCTGCTGATCGGCGGCAACAATCAAGTATCAGGGAATTTCATCGGTACAGACGCAAGCGGTGACTTGCCACTGGGCAACGACACCGGCGTTCACATCACCGGCAGTGGGAACGTGATCGGCGGCGAGATCCCGATCATGCCCGTGCCAGGCAGCACGTTGGGCAACATTATCTCCGGAAACGACACGGGGATATTCCTGGGGGCAAACGCGCAGGACAACACCATCAAAGGCAACAAGATCGGTGCCGGCAACAGCACCGATTCCAGCCTGCCCAACTACACGGGAATTCAGCTCGACGGTGCCGATCACAACACCATCGGCGGCACGGCTCTGCCGATGGAAGCCAACTGGGTGATGCACAACATCCGAGACGGCATCCAGTTCATCACCACCGCCAGCGACAACCTGGTTCAAAACAACTACATCGCCTGGAACGACCGGGGCATCACCGCCGGCGCCACGACCGGTACGTCGATCCAAAATACTTTTCATTACAATAACATCTACCAAAACGACCAACTGGGTATCGATCTCTTCCCCTGGGGCGTGACCCCCAACGATCCGGGCGACGCAGACAGCGGCGCCAATAATCTTCAAAATTTCCCCGTGATCAGTTCGGCTTCGACCACCACGGTCCGGGGCAATGCCTGCCTGGGCTGCACGGTGGAGATTTTCGAAAGCGATGAGGATCCCTCCGGATACGGAGAGGGCATATCTCCTATCGGCGAGGGGGTAACCGACATTGCGGGTAATTTCAGCATCAGCGTCGATCCACTCTCTACCGCAGGTGTCTGTGATTACGTCACCGCCACCGCCACCGATTCGAACGGCAACACCTCCGAGTTTGCACAGAACGTCCTGGTGGGACCATGCTTCACGTTCTCACCACAACTTTTCCTCTTCCTGGGTGTGGTCTTCGTGGCCGGGGGTGCAGCCGCCGGCGGTAGATTCGGACGCGGACGCGGCACGAGACCAAGCCTGGGGACCGCTGGTGGCGCTGCGCTGGGTGGCGTGATCGGCGCCGGTCTGCTCCTCGCAACCTCCTTCATTCCGATTTTCCGCCTTCCGCCAGACGAAGAACATACGGTCACCGATAATCTGACGGCGATCATCCCCTCCTGTAATGCCTACCTGGATCCGCAGGCATTCGAACCGCAAGATGGTTCGATCGTGCTCGACGAGAACTTCGACTTCGCATGGGCTTGGTTGAATGAGCCTGTGAACGGAGATTTCCGCTGGGTCTTGGATTTGACCGGACCCGACGACTCCGGTCAGCAAACAACGGAGGATTTATCGGTTCCCTTCACCGCGTTTGCTCTCGCTTTCGACGACGGGGATCGATTCTCCTGGCGCTTGACCGGCGAACAATTCGACGACGCTTCCACTGAATGGGAGGCTTTCTGCGCTCCCTCGGCCTGGCTAACTTTCCAGATCGGATTGTCGCCGTTGCTGGCACCGCCGTGGACACCGGATACGCCGGAGGAGCAACCCCCGACACCCACGAGCACGCCCGAGCCTCCCGCGGGAGTCTGCCTATACACGGCGGTCCGCAACATCAACTGCCGCGCCAGCGACTATCAGGAATCGCTGCAGGTCGACATTCTCATGCAGGGCGAAACGGCCGAACTCCTGGCCCTGAACCCCGAGTTCACCCACGGCAAATTCGAACTTGATCATGGTCAGTGCTGGATCTGGCTGGGATTGCTGGAAGGTCCTGAAAATCCATACGGCACGTGCGGCGTGCCGGTCGTCGATCCGCCGCCGCCACCGACGGCAACCCCACAGACTTGCACTGCGGATTTAGACGAGGACGCTTGCATCGCCAGCGGTGGATACTGGCCGGCAGCCGGGCTGGATAATCCGTATTGTATCTGCCCAGAATGATGCCGATCCCGGCGCAAGCCAAGAGAGATGAGCAAGACGGTATAAAGAACCTTGGATGGTTACAAGGAGCAAATCGATGAAATGTTGTCAACTTAACCTACACCGTGGGACATTTTTAATCCTGCTGGCGATAATGGCACTCGCCTTTCCACTACCCGCGGAAGCCAGCACCTTCGTCGTCAACACGGTCGACGACCTCGACGACGGAAACTGCGACGCCGACCATTGTTCCTTGCGGGAAGCGATCAAAGCCGCCAACGCCAATCCCGGTGCGGACACGATCGCCTTTGACATCCCTGGCGCCGGACCGCACACGATCAAATTGTGCAGTCTACTGCCCAAGCTCACCGGCGGCGGGACGACGATCGACGGCACGACGGAACCCAATTACGCCGGGGCGCCTGTCGTTACATTGACGCCCTCCGCGGATCCCAGTTGTGCCAGGCCGCACATCGGCATCTGGATTCAGTCCGACGGAAACGTGATCCGCGGTCTGCACACGATCGACTTCATGCACCCCACCCTGCAGCACGAAACCGCCATCTACATCGAAAGCGGCGACGGAAACCTGATCGAATTGAATCACATCGGCTATCAACCCAGCTGTTCGCTCTTCAACACACAATACGGCGTTCGCATCGACATCGACGCCGGTAATCAGCGCATCCTCAAAAACGTCTTCAACTGCAACGGAACGGCTATCGACATCTGGGGTGGCAGCCACGTGATCCGGGACAATCTCATCGGCGTCGATCCTTCCGGCACCACGGCCATCCTCAACGGCCTGGGCATCTACGTCTACGAAACCGCCCACGGCTCGACGATCCAGGATAACGTGGTATCGGGCAACATCAGCGCCATGGCGGTCTATTCGGACAACAATAAGATTCTGGGCAACCGCGTCGGCACGGATTGGTCCACCAACATCGCCATCCCCAATCAAGGCGGCATCCAGGTGAACGGAGATCACAACCGCGTCGGTGGTACAAATCCTGGTGAAGGCAACATCATCTCCGCCAACACCAGCATCGCCCTCGATCTGTACTGCGGCGCGGAATACAATCAAGTATTCGGTAACATCATCGGCACCAATCTGGGCGGCAGCGCCGTCATGGGCAACCGCGATGGGCTCACCATCATGGGGAGCACGAACACCATCGGGGGAATCGGCCCGGGCGAAGCAAACCGCATTCTCTTCAGCCATGAAGCCGGCGTCAGCCTGTTTGCGGTCGCACATAAAAACATCATCCAGGGCAACGAGATCGCTTACGGCCAGAAGCAAGGCATACTGGGCACCAGTTCGATGGGCTTCCCCTATTCCAATACCTTCAGCCAGAACAGCATCCATCATAACCGCGCCCTGGGTATCGACCTCGAGCCCGTGGGCGTCACGCTGAACGACCCGGGAGATGCTGATGTCGGCCCCAACACGCTACTGAATTTCCCCGTGCTGCAATCCGCCAACGTGAACACGGCCGACGGAGATGCCTGTCCGGGATGCACCGTAGAGGTCTTTATAGCCGATGCGGGCAAAGGCGCCTTCGGAGAAGGTATGACCTTCGCAGGCAGCGGGAGCGCCGATGCGAGCGGTCATTTCTCGGTCGCGTTGAGCGGGGTTGGTTATTGCAATCCACTTACCGCCACCGCCACAGACGGCGCGGCCAACACCTCCGAATTCGCCAAGAACATCCTGGCCAGCTGTCTTACATTGGTGTTCCCCTGGCCCTATCTTGGATTATTGGTTTTCGTCTTCGCCGGTGCCCTGGGCAACGGGCGCCGCGGCCGAGGCACCTCACCCGGGAGATTTGCCGCCCTCGGGGGCGCTGCGGGTGCGGTCTTTGGCATCGCCCTGCTGACCTTGGGGGGTGCGCTTCCCAACGTACATCTGCAACTGCTTCCTCCAGCAAGCGAAGGGGAAGAGGAGAGCGCACCACTTTGCAGTGAGTTGCTGCTGCCGGACGGGTACACCCCACCGGCCGGCGCCGTTTTCGATACCAGCGAGGACCCGCTGCTTTCCTGGACACCGCAGTCAGATCCGGGTGAGGAAAAATTAAACTGGCAGGTCGAACTGCTGGCGCCTGATGGCACAACTCTGAATCAGACCACACAGGAAACCAGTCTGGCATTCAGCAGTTTTGGTGTTCCCGCGCAGCCGGGAGGAATTTTCCGCTGGCGCATCACCGCCGCACAGGGTGATCCCACGGGAGCGCTCGGGGATGCGATATGTGACCCGACCTCCTGGATGCCCTTCTCCTTCGAAGGTGCGGAGCAAGAGGAGACACCCGAAGATACGCCTACGTCGACACCGACCTCGACGCCGACACCGACTCCCACGGCAGAGATATCCGCCTGTATCTATACCGCGCTGCGAAATGCCAACTGCCGGGAAAGTGACTATGTAGAATCGGATCAGGTCGCCACTCTCATGCAGGGTGAAAGCGCCGAACTGCTGGCGTTGAACCCCGAGTTTACGCACGGTGAGTTTGAAGTCGGGCAGGATCAATGTTGGATTTGGCTCGGGTTGCTGGACGGCCCCGAAAATCCATACGGCAACTGCGACGTGCCTGTTATCGACCCGCCTCCACCTCCGACCGCGACACCGCAGATTTGCAGCGAAGATTTGGACGAGGAGGATTGCGTCGCCAGCGGCGGCGTATGGTCCCAGGGCTTTACGGATCGCCTTCACTGCATGTGCCCATAAAATGAAGGGTCGGCTGAAGACTGATACTTAAAGGTGATATATACGCCACGAGCTACTTGTCGAAATCTCCAGGTCACAGTAGCATTCTGATACGAACTACTGGCCTTTGATGGTCTATTTCATGGCTGGTATATGCAGAAGAAGATATCAAATTGAGGGAGTTACCAAGATGAGCCTTCTGACCAGAATAAAAACAACGACACTCGTCTTAATACTTGCAACCAGCATCATCCTTTCGGCATGTAATTTCCCTGGTATGGGCACCGCACCGGATCTGTTCGCCACGTCCGCGGCGCAAACCGTTGCCGCCCGGCTAACACAACCAGTGGAGCCCGGCTCAGACGAGACGACGGAGCCCGAGCCGCCCGTGATCGCCACAACCGAAGCGCCTCCGACGGAGGAACCACCTACACCGACAGTGACGCTCACTCCCACGATCACGCAGACCACCATCCCCTGCGATCGTGCCAGCTTCGTTTCCGATGTTACCATCCCGGACGGGGAGGAATTGGAACCGAACGAGAGTTTCACCAAAACCTGGCGCCTGAAAAACAACGGCTCCTGCACCTGGACCTCCAGCTACGCGCTCATTTTCGACAGCGGTGATTCGATGAGCGGACCTGCATCCAAGCAGCTTACCAGTGGAAGTGTAGCACCCGGAGCGACCATGGATCTCTCTGTCAACCTGACGGCGCCAAGTTCACCGGGAACATACAAAGGTTACTGGAAACTACGCAACGGATCAGGCGTTAACTTCGGCATCGGGACTGGCGGAACCAATCCATTCTGGGTCGAAATCGAAGTCGTTCCCAACACGACCACGATTACCATTCCGATGCAGGCCGGTGAAAGCGGGCAGGCGACATCCACTAACTCAACAGGCTTTGGAAAATATGTGGGTGACAGCCATACGGATACTTCCACGCAAGCCTTCGTCAGCTTCGATATCAGTGCGATACCCGCGGATGCCATCATCACCAATGTTACGACACGGATCAGCAGCTACAATAAAACCGGAGACCCTTTTAGTGATCTTGGCGCGCTATTCATCTTCAAGGATGATTATGGCAGCCTGGATGGGAGTGATTATGTCGGAAGTGTTCCAGGGAGCGGCCGTCTCATGTCTTGGTCTTCGGCCTCGAGCCTGGGAACTGAAACCGCCGACAATGATATGGTTAATGCACTACAGACTAAAGTGGGCAGCAGTCGCTTTAAAGTTCGATTCCAATTCGCCGATGACACAAATGGTGATCATGGCGCTGACTATCTGGAATTGGTCTCGTTCGTGATCAAGGTAACCTACTACACACCATAAGCACGTGGCGTCAAGATGAAAATCCCCGTCGAGAATGAGATTGGCGGGGATTTTTATATCTACCCAGGTTATTACTTACCACATTCCAGGCTACACCTTATCGATCCGCTCAGCGACCCTGCTTCAGACGGTACGGCCAATACAATCGTCCTTTTTGCATCTACCCATAACGTGCAGGATCGGCTGTGAGGTTCACACGGAGTGTGACCTGTGCGCTACGGGCTACTTGTCAAAATCGACAGGTCGCTGTAGCATCCTGATACTGACTGCCCGCCATCGGTTTACTATCTCATGGCTGGCAAACGGAGAAGAAGATTTCAATATGAAGGAGATACAAAGATGAGCCTTCTGCCTCGAACAAAAACATCGACTCTTGCCTTGATACTCGCAATCAGCATCATCCTCTCTGCTTGTAACTACCCGGGCATGGGCGCCACGCCGGACCTGTTTGCTACCTCTGCGGCGCAAACGGTAGCCGCCCGTCTCACCCAACCGGTGGGACCCGGCAATGAAGGCACGACGCCGCCCGCCCCACCCGTGATCGCCACAACCGAAGCGCCTCCGACGGAGGAACCGCCCACACCGACCAAGACGCTGACTCCCACGATCACGAACACCACAATACCATGTGATCGCGCCAGCTTTGTCACGGACGTCACCATCCCCGACGGGGAGGAATTGGAACCGAACGAGAGCTTCACCAAGACCTGGCGTCTGAAAAACGACGGCTCCTGCACCTGGACCTCCAGTTACGCGCTCATCTTCGACAGCGGCGATTCGATGAGCGGACCCGCTTCCCAACAACTGACCAGCGGGACCGTCGCACCCGGTGCGACAATGGACGTCTCCGTCAACCTGACGGCGCCGAGTTCGCCGGGTACCTACAAGGGGTTCTGGAAACTACGCAACGGATCGGGAGTGAACTTCGGCATCGGAACTGGTGGTACGAATCCATTCTGGGTCGAGATCGAAGTCGTGCCCAACACGACCACGAAAACGATCCCTCTTGTCACCGGTGAAAGCGGTCAGGTAACCAAAAGTGGCTTCGTATTTGGCAACAGAATCGCCGGAGACAACGTAGGAGACGATTCCTCCCAGGCTTTCCTGAGCTTCAACATCACAGGGATCCCGGCAGATGCGGTCATCACGGAAGTCGTCATCGATCTCGGTGATTTCACCGTGACCGGGACGCCGTTCTCGGCATTGGGGGCACTCTTTATCTTCAAGGATGACTACGGCAGCCTGGATGACACCGATTTCGTCAGCAGCACACCGTCTTCCGGCCGACTCATTGCCTGGAGCTCAAACTCGAGCCTGGGAAATGCCGTCGCGGATAACGACATGGTCAGCGCACTCCAATCCAAAGTGGGCTCCAGTCGTTTCAAGGTGCGTCTGCAGTTCAACAATCAAACCGACAATGACGGTGGAAACGATTACCTGACTTTCAACACGGTGATCCTCAAAGTCACCTACTACACGCCCTAACAGCACATAGTTGTCGTCTGTGAAAAAATCCCCGCGAATCATTCAACATCGCGGGGATTTTCGCTTTCCAAAGAAGAAATAACCTTACAAAATTGGATCGCATTCCAAGCCGCTGAATTGGCAGTTTTAATAGACGCGTGATAGATTCTGGCTATGATTGCGAACATCCTGGTGGTGGAAGAAACGGAAGAATTCGGGTCTTTGATCCTCAACGCACTCGAAGAAACTGAACGCTATCAAGTGTCGCTGGCGATGAACGCAGACGAGGCGATTGAGATCGGAGATCGGGAAAATATCCACTTGTTGATCATCGACTTCGATCTCTCCGGAGCCGATGCGCAGACATGCATTCGACGCATTCAATCCACCAACCCGGATATGGCCATCATCGCCATTCCGCCCAACAACGATCCAAACGACCCTGCGCTGTCAAGTCTTCAAATCCGTGGCTTGCTCACGAAACCTTTCTACCTTCCCGAACTCACGCAGATCGTCTCCGAGGCGCTGGATCGGCCAACGCAAGCCGTGGAAATGGAACAAATTCAGGAACCCATCCCGCAGGAAGATCACTTCAGCGAAATCTCGGACTCGTCAAAACCGTGGCTGAGTGATGCCGATCAGGCCAGTCATTACCTTGCCAGATTAAGTAGCGAAACCTCTGCCGATGCGTTGATCCTATTACGCCATGGCCAACGCTGGGCAGAGACGGGAGAGATAACACCATCTCAGGCCGAAGAACTTGCGTCCAAGATTACTGAACACGGAGTCGGCGAAGGCACCCGGGGTGCCATCACGACCTTAACTCGAATGCCAGGCACGCAGCGGGACTGCATCCTGTATGCCAACGGCCTGATCCAGAATTTGATTTTAGCCTTGATCTATCCCTCCGGCACATCCTTCGGGATCATCCGCCGCCAAGCACGGAACGTCGCGGACTCACTCAAATACACCGACATCGCTGACCACGAGGAAATCCGCCCTGCCGAAACGGTAGCCACATCCGAAACGACGCCAACCCCTGCGCAGGTTGAGGAAATTGCGTCATTCGAGGAGGCTTTTGAAGTTGAGCCGGATATCCAGGAGATGCCGTTTTTCGACGATCTCGATCTGCCCCCACCGGAGCCGAACGGAGCGCCCGCCCTGAGCAGCGAGGGAGAGCCTCAAGAAGCAGCCGCCACTCCCGTGATTCCGGGGGATTGGGTGCCCGACAGACCCAAGCCCGATTCCCACCTGCCCTTTCTTGACGAAGGCGCTTTCCCAGGCACGGACTCAGCACAGGCAGCACAGGAACACATACCTCTGCCAGACGTGGAGTATTATCTCCCCGTCACCGCAGTGCTAGTCCCCCGATTCCCGGAACACCGGCTGACGGGGGCCCTCGCTAAGAATTTACACGATTGGGTTGTCCGTCTTTGCCTGGCCTGGGATTGGCGGGCGGACGAGGTGTTGATCGAACCTGATTATCTCTGCCTGACAATGAGCATTTCCCCGGAGACCGCGCCTTTGAATGCGGTCCTCCGTCTTCAGGATGATCTATCGCAGCGTATCCTCAGTGCGTTTCCGGAGTTCGTGGAAGACCTGCCTTCCAGACGCTTTTGGGCGCGCAGCCACCTGCTGATCACCGGCGGACCACCCTCAGCGGAACGGCTGCGCGACTTCGTTGAAACCACACGCAGGGGCCAAGGAATCGATATATAATTCGCAACCGTCCCCACAAACCGCGCCAGGTGCTACAATTTAATACCTCACCGATAAGTCCAAGGGAGCGTCCAGGATGACTACCCAACCCCGCTTGTTTCTCATTGATGGCCATGCACTCGCATACCGCACCTACTTCGCTTTGACGCGAGCAGGTGATCCCTCTCGTTGGATAACGAAATCCGGTGAGCCAACGGCCGGCACGTACGGTTTTGTCTCCGTGCTCCTCTCGCTCCTCGAGCGCGAGAAACCGGAGTTTCTCGCCGTCTCTTTCGATACCGGCCGCACTTTCCGTGATGATCTTTTCGACGAATACAAGGCCACTCGCGAGAAGATGCCCGACGACTTGCGTCTGCAAATCAAACGAATTCGTGAAGTCATCGCCGCCTTCGGAATCCCCATTCTCGAGGCCGAAGGATTCGAAGCCGACGATGTACTTGGCACCGTAGCCAGAAAAGCGGCTGCACAGGGCGTGCATTCCATCATCGTCACGGGCGACCGCGATCTCCTGCAACTTGCCAGCGAGAATGTGACCATCCAATTATCCGGTCAGAAGCTTTCCGAAGCGGCCGACTACGGACCGGAGCAGGTTCGCCAACGCTATGATCTCGATCCCGAACAGTTGGTCGACCTCAAAGCTCTCGTTGGTGACAACAGCGACAACATCCCTGGTGTGCGTGGTGTAGGCGAGAAAACTGCTACTGCGCTGCTTCAACAATATCAAACTTTGGACAATATCTTTGCCAACTTGGAAGATGTCCCAACGCGTTTTCGCAACAAGCTAGAACAAGGTCGAGACGATGCGTATCTGAGCAAGAAGCTGGGCCAAATCGAAACGGAAGTTCCCATCGAGTTCGATATCGAAGCTTGCCGAGCGCAGGCCTATAACCGCGATGAAATCGTCGATCTCTTTCGTAAGCTAGAATTCCGCACCTTGCTCAATCGCATACAGGTCGATGACGACAGCGGCGAACATCAAATGAGCCTATTCGTAAGCGACCAGCAAGACCAGAGCGCAGGATCCTTAATCGTGCACACCGTCGACGATGCCGAAAAACTCGAAAACCTGGTTCGGCGCCTTGAAGCAGCGGAACACATTGCGTTCGACGTCGAAACGACCAGCACAGATGAGATCCAGGCCGAACTCGTCGGAATCTCGCTTGCCACCCAACCCGAAGAGGGGTTCTACATCCCAGTCGGGCATATCGGCCCCAAAGTCAGCTCGCAGCTCCCCCTGGATACGGTTATCGATGCTTTACGCGATCCCCTGACCGACTCCAGCAAGCCCAAAGTGGGACACAATCTGAAATACGATTACACCCTTCTCGCCCGCAACGGGCTGCGTGCTTCTCCGCTCTCATTTGACACCATGCTGGCCGAGTGGCTTTGCGATCCTGCCTCCCGCAATCTGGGATTGAAAAGCCTCGCCTGGATTCGTTTGGGCGTCGAAATGACGGAAATCGAAACATTGATCGGCCGCGGAAAAAATCAACGCTCCATGGCTGCGGTCCCGATTTCGGAAGTCGCGCCGTATGCCGCGGCGGATGCCGAAATATGCCTGCGCCTCCTGCCCATCCTCGAGGCGGAACTAAAGCAAAAGAATCAGACGAAATTATTCCAAGAACTTGAGATGCCGTTGATTCCCATCCTGGCTCAAATGGAGATGACGGGAATCGGCCTGGACATTGACTTCTTAGAACGGTTCTCCGGGGAATTGCAGCAGCAAATGGCGAAAACCGAAGCGATGATTTTCGAAGCAGCCGGAAGCCATTTCAATATCAATTCAACGCAGCAATTGTCGACCGTCCTTTTCGATAATCTATCACTCACACCCCCCGATCGCGCCCGCCGCACGGCCTCCGGCCATTATTCTACTGCCGCCTCGGTACTTGAAGAATTACGCCACGCACACCCGATCATCGAACACATACTTGCATATCGCGAAATTGCAAAGATAAAATCCACCTACGCAGATGCCTTACCGCAACAAGTCAATCCACAAACGGGCCGCGTGCACACGTCCTTCAACCAAACCGGGTCGGTAACCGGCCGATTGGCCTCATCCAATCCCAATCTGCAGAACATTCCGGTGCGTACCGAGATCGGCCGGCAGATACGGCGGGCGTTTATCGCTGATAGCGGCCATACTTTGCTGAGTGTGGACTATTCTCAAATCGAGCTGCGCATCGTCGCCCACATCTCTGAAGACGAAGCGATGCTGCAAGCCTTTCGCGACGATCAAGATATCCACCGCGCCACTGCGGCGGCGATCTTTGGCATCGAACCCGAAGACGTTACACCGGATCTGCGCAGACGGGCGAAGGCGATCAATTTTGGCTTGATCTACGGCATGAGCCCCTTCGGGCTGACCCGCACTACGGATCTGACCCTCGCCGAAGCCGAGAATTTCGTCAAAGCATATTTCGATCGCTTCCCTGGTGTGCAGCGATATTTGGAGCAGATCCGGCAACAAGCCTCTCAAGTCGGTTATGTCTCCACGCTGCTTGGTCGACGCCGATATTTCCCGCAATTGGCCGCCGGAGCCGCAGTATCCGAACAAGCTCGCGCCCGTGCAATGCGTGAAGCGATCAACGCACCAATCCAGGGCACGGCTTCCGACATCATCAAAATTGCCATGATACGACTCCCACAGGCATTAGGTGAGCAAAAATTGGCAGCCGACATGCTGCTTCAGGTCCACGACGAGCTGGTGCTCGAATGTCCACAATCCGAGCTTTCGAAGACCAGCGCAGTCGTTCAGAAAATCATGCAAGACGCATTCAACCTGCGCGTGCCGTTGAAGACCGATGCAAAAGCGGGAGTGACATGGGCAGACATGAAACCCATCGATTGAGTCCAACGAGGTGAAGGGCAGCAGGACTGGCGAACTATCCTCAAACCACACAGCGACCGAAGATGACTTATGCTATACTCGCCTCGCCTTTATATTTGACCAGAAGAAGATCGTCGCATGACTGACCAGTTACACATTTTCGAAGAATCGATGCGCCTTGGGCACTCAGCCGCCTGGGACCTCAAGTGGGACCGGGCAATTGAGTTCTATCGCAAGGCTTTGGTGCAGCAGCCGGAGAATCCTGGTGCACTTACCAGCTTGGGATTGGCATTGCTCGAGACCGAGCAGTACAAGGAAGCGCTTTCGGTCTATCATAAGGCGGCGAAGGTTACACCCAACGATCCGATTCCGCTCGAACGCTGCGCAGAGATCTTCGAACGCCTGGGACAAATTAGCGACGCAGTGATACAACGCAATGCTGCCGCGCAGCGCTACTTGGCCCGCAAAGACGCCCAGAAAGCCATCGATAACTGGATTCACATCGCTCGTCTGACACCGGACGACCTGCACACGCGCTCCACATTGGCACTCACGTATGAACGGACCGGAAATGCTCGCCAGGCAGTTTACGAATACATCAACGTGGCTTCCATTCTGCAAAGAGCGGGGAATACCGAGCGCGCTATCGAAGCCGTACAACGTGCATTGCGCCTCGTCCCCGGGCATCCAGAAGCCGGCAAAGCCTTGCGTTCGCTCAAAGTCGGCGAGACCTTGGCCCCGCCCTCACAGCCACGCGGCGCGACGGCACCGCTGCGAATGGCCAAAGTCCAGGAATACATCAAAGCGGAGGCCATCGAAACGGAAGTTGATGACGATGATGTGGCGGATCCCGAAATCGCAGCGCAGCGCGATGCGCTCAAGATTCTGGCCGGTCTGCTGTTTGATGAACCAAGGGGCGACGATGAAGATGATCTCGGTGATGCGGAGGACAAATCCTCCGGCCTCGCCGCCCTCACTGGAGGTCTGAGTCTTTCAGGCCGGAAATCCGTCGGCCAGCCCCAGATGTACCGTTATCTCGGGCAAGCGATCGATCTGCAAACTCGCGGTAAAGAGAAGGAAGCGATCAAGGAATACGAACGGGCGATTAAAGCGGGGCTGGATCATCGTGCGGCACATTACAACGTCGGTATTCTCCTCAAAAAAGTCGAGGACTATCAAGCCGCCAAAAAACAACTTGCTGCCGCTTTAGGCTACGAAGATCTGGATCTGGGCACCAACCTCGCCCTTGGCCGTATCGCGCGCACTGAGAAAGACCTGCCCGAAGCTGCCAGATACCTGCTGCAAGCCCTGCGCATCGCCGATTCGCTGTCCGTCGATTCCAGCCAGTCGGCTTCCTTGAATCAATTTTACGACGCCATGCTCGTTTCGCAGGAAGAAGGCAACGAAGAGGAGCTGGATCGCATCGTTGAGAGCACACTCAACTTCCTAAGCGGACCGGATTGGATGCGGCGCCTGCGTCAAGCGCGCCTGCAGTTGGAAAGCGAGGGCGCGGAAAGCTCTACTGTCGTTCCGATCGCCGAAATGCTCGCTGTGGGTGGGACGGACCGGGTGCTTCAATCCCTGGGCCGAATTGACGATCTTCTCGTTCGCGAACTTTTCGCCGCGGCCATGGAAGAGGCGATGCTTACCCTCGATCACGCTCCTTCTTATCTGGCGCTTCACATGCGCATGGCCGAGATTATGATCCGCAGCGGTCGTCGCGAAGCCGGACTGGAAAAAATGGGAATCATTGCTGAAACACATCGGGTGCGGGGTGAAGTTCCCCAGGCTGCAGACGTCTACGCAAAGATTATCCGCGAAGCCCCGATTAACATTCCTGCCAGGAATCGCCTGATCGAGCTTTTTATCCAACAAGATCGACATAAAGAAGCACTAGAACATTACATCGATTTGGCTGATATCTATAGGCAAATGGCAGAAAGCGACCTGGCGAGGAAAGCTCTGGCTTCTGCCCTCAGTTTGGCGCAGGATTCTTCGGTTGACCGCGAATGGTCCGTAAAGATCTTGCGCGAAATGGGTGATATCGACCTCTCCCGCCTGGATTGGCGTCGCGCATTGCGCGTCTATTCCCAAATTCGTACCCTGGATCCAAGCGACGAGAAAGCGCGCACGAATGTGATCGACCTGAATTTACGTCTCGCCCAGGAAGAACAAGCCGCACAGGAATTGGATGGTTTTCTTGAATATCTCGTCCAGCACGACCGCGGCCAAGACGCCCTGACATTCATTGAAGATTTGGCGCGCGAATACCCCGGTAAAAGCGTTCTGCATGAACGACTTGCAGAAGCCTACCTCGCTGCAGGTCGCAAAGCTGATGCGATCGCCCAATTCGACGCCCTGGGCGAGATACTCCTCGAAGGCGGGCATACCGGTGAAGCGATTCGAACCATCGAAAGAATCATCTCACTCCAACCCCCCGACATCGAAGGGTATCAAGAATTACTCAACAATCTGAAGGGTGGTTGACGACCGATACGGCTATGCAAGATAGGTTCCGACCGTGACAGATTTAATCAACGAGCTGGAATTATTCATACTACGCTTCAATTGGTTGAGCTTGATCGACATCCTGCTCGTAACCATGATGATGTATTTGCTCCTGAGACTCATGCGTGGTACGCGAGCCGAAGTCCTGCTGCGCGGTGTGATCCTGCTTACGCTCGGAATCGCCCTGATCACGCTGGTGCTCGACCTGCCAGCCTTCTCATGGCTGCTCCAGACGGTTTTACCTGCGCTGATCGTTGCGATTCCCGTGATTTTCGCTCCCGAAATCCGCCGTGCGCTGGAACAGCTGGGGAGAGCCGGAAATTTCTTCATCCTGGGAACCCAGCACAGCGCGATTGAAAACATGATTGACATCGTCTGCGGGACGTCTCAGCGGCTTGCGGAACGCAGATTTGGCGCCTTAATCGTCATCGAAAGAGACGTGCGCCTAGATGAATACGTTGAAACCGGCATCCCTCTCGACGCGCAATTAACACCCGAACTTCTGCTGCAACTCTTCTTTCACAACACCCCGCTTCATGACGGCGCAGTGATCATCCGAGACGGGCGACTCGTCGCTGCAGCCTGTGTAATGCCACTCTCCTCCAGTGGGACGCTCTCGAGATCGCCGGCCCACCACTTCGGGCTGCGCCATCGTGCCGCCTTGGGTATCAGCGAGGTCAGCGACTCGGTGTCCGTCATTGTGTCGGAAGAGACGGGATCCATCTCGATCACACACAACGGACGCATGATCCGGCGTCTGGACCAGAATCGCCTGCGCAACATCCTTACCGCTTTTTTCCAGCCTCGTACGACCAGCCGGCTCCCCGAATGGCTCGACCAATGGCTCGTGCGTTTCCAGCATGCCGGCGGCGAAGCCCAGGGAGATTGAAACCTTCCATGTTGACTTGGTTCAAGGAGAACTTTGGGACCCTTCTGCTTTCATTGATCCTTGCCATCATGGTCTGGTTCATCGCTGTCAACGAAGATGATCCACGCGTCGAGCGGCCGCTGGCCGAACCGATCGAAATACAGTTTATCGGCGTCCCGGATGGTTTTCTGATCACCAACCCGTCTGCCGACCAAGCCTCGGTTACGCTGCTGACGACACAATCCATCTGGAACGAGCTGTCCAGCTCGGACATTCGTTTGGTAGCGGATATGTCCGGGTTGGAGCAAGGCACGTACAAAGTGCCGCTCCAAACGGAACTGGCGCGGCGATTGGTCAAAGTAACGCAAATCACGCCGGAATCCGTGATCGTAAGCCTGGAAGTAAAAGAAACGAAAACCTTTCCGGTCCAGGTCGTAACGCTGGGCAGCCCGGCGCTGAGTTATATCGCCGAAGATCCGATCGCCGAACCTCATAACGCAACCATTTCCGGACCTGCCTCCGCGGTGGCGCGTGTCGTTGAATTGCGGGCTGCCATCAACCTAACCAACCAACAGGAAAGCCTGGATCAATTGGTTTCGCTTGCCGCCGTAGACGAAAACGGCCTCGAGGTCGACGGCATCCAGATCTCCCCCGAAAATGTGCGCGTGCAGATCCAGATCACGCAGCAACCCAACTACCGCCTCGTTTCCGTCATTCCCAAGATCGAAGGACAGGATGAACTGGTGGAAGCTGGCTATCTGGTAACCGAAGTCACCGTCACACCCCAATGGGTGACGATCTTCTCCTCCGATCCTCAGGCCTTCGAAGACCTGCCTGGATTTATCGAGACTGTTCCGCTAAATCTGGCTGGAGCCGTGGACGATGTCGAGCAGCAACTTCAGCTCGATCTTCCGCAAGGCTTTTCCCTGGCATTCGAACAGAGCGTGACCGTTAAAGTCGACATCGAACCCCGCACCAACTCCATTACCATCAATCGCCCACTGGATGTGCGCGGCGTTGGTGCAGACCTGTACGCATTGCTCTCTCCCGATGAAGTCTCCATCATTCTTACGGGTCCGGCAGCGCTGCTCAACACACTTCAGCCGGATGAGATCATCGTGGTTGTCGACGTGACTGGATTAGAACCTGGGACGTACCAGATCACACCGCAGATCATCGGGATTCCTGAGATCATCGACGCCAGTGGCCCCATCCCGGCCACCATTCAAGTCACGATCAGCGCCACTCCGCTGCCGACTCCAACTTCAGAATAATGAGTGCTGATGTCCAAACCTGTCGTTGCCATCGTCGGACGCCCGAACGTCGGTAAGTCCACTTTGTTCAATCGCCTTGCGGGCGAACGTCTGGCCGTCGTGGACGACAGGCCCGGGACGACGCGCGATCGGCTCGTCGCCGAGTCGGAATGGAACGGTATTACATTCGACATCGTCGACACCGGCGGAATCGATCCGACGGACATTCGCCGAAGCGAACCCCTGTCTCTGGACTCGGTGGATTTCATCGACCAGATTCGCACCCAGGCCGAGTTGGCCATGCGGGATGCGGATGCAATCCTGTTCATGGTGGACGTCGAAAGCGGGGTGACTCCGGCGGATGTGGAGGTGGCGTAGAGGCTGCGGAAACAACTAAGTTAGCAGCGTGATTCCCACCAACCACCAGTCCTGCTGGTAGTCAATCGCTGCGATAACGAACAGCGGCGCGCCCGGGCAAACGAATTTTACGAGCTCGGTATGGGCGATCCGATACCCATATCCGCTCTGCACGGCAGCGGTACGGGCGACATGTTGGACCTGCTCCTGGATGCCCTGCAGTTCGAAAGCGTAAGCGCAGATGATGAGGACGCCTCGATAAAAATCGCCATCATCGGTCGACCCAACGTAGGGAAATCCAGTCTGCTGAATCGCCTGCTGGGAGAAGAACGTGTAATTGTATCCCCGTTGCCGGGCACCACCCGCGATGCTATTGATACCAGGCTAACCTACTACGGCACCCCCCTGACGCTGATCGACACCGCAGGGATTCGTCGCAGGGGTCGCATCCAATCCGGTGTGGAGCGTTATTCTGTCTTGCGTGCCTTGAAAGCCATCGATCGTGCAGACGTCGTTTTGCTGCTCGTCGATGCCACGGAAAGCGTCATCGCCCAGGACACGCACATCGCTGGCATGGCGATCGAAAAAGCGAAGAGCGTCGTCGTGATCGTCAACAAGTGGGATGCGGTCGAAAAGGATTCACACACCCTGGCTGCCTTCACGGAACACGTTCGCCAAGCGCTGAATTTCATGGATTACGTCCCGGTGCTCTTCATTTCCGCCAAGACGGGTCTGCGTGTCGGAGAGGTGATTCCGACGGCTTTGCAAGTGCAGGAAGAACGGCTGCGGCGCATACCGACCGGTCAATTGAATCGCCTGCTCAGAGAAGCACTGCATGATTTCCCCCCGCCGACCAGAAAAGGCAAACGTCTGCGTATTCGCTACGCATCGCAAGTGCGCACCGACCCTCCCACGTTTCTATTCCACGTCAACGACCCCAAGTTGGTTCACTTCAGCTACATGCGATATCTTGAAAATTGCATCCGCGCGAAATACCACTTTGTAGGGACGCCGCTGCGGCTTTCTTTCCGAAAACAATCCTGATCGTCCTTCGCGTTTCGCTTCACACCGCGCTGAAGTTTATGGCCCAGCGATGATGATATAATTTGTTGCGATGTCGAGTCCATACTCCTTTGACCAACAAGCCGAATGGCAGACGCCGGCTCCGGAAAAGCCTCAGAACAGGATCATCCGCTACTTCGGCGAGTTCTTACAGACAGCGCTGATCGCCTTGCTGCTCTTTCTGGCCGTCAACATTATCACGGCGCGCATTCGTGTCGAAGGCATCAGCATGGAACCCAGTCTTCACGACGGTCAATTCGTGGTCGTAAACCGCCTGGCATACCGCTGGCAAGATCCTTTCCGCGGAGACATCATCGTTTTTTACTTTCCTCAAAATCCCTCCCGTCGCTTCATCAAACGCGTGATTGGCTTGCCCGGGGACACAATCGATGTTCAATCCGGTCAGGTATACGTCAACGGCGTCTTGTTGGAAGAGCCCTACGTCGCTGCTCCGGCGAACTTCTCCGGCGAGTGGCAGGTCGGTCGCAACGAGGTATTTGTTCTCGGAGACAACCGCAACAATTCTTCGGATTCCCCCGATTGGGGTGGGCTGCCCATCTATGAAATCATCGGAAAGGCGATTTTCGTCTACTGGCCCCTGGACACCGTAGGACTGATCCCGCATTACGACCTCGTCGGAGCTGCCCAGGAGTAAAAAGGGCACTCGCCTGAACCCCGTACGTTGTGCTAAAATCGACTCATAGGAACACCAGACGATTTGGCCCAAATGGGAATCTCAGTGCATAATTCAATGGCATTGATTTCTACCCGTTAACGACAGGTAGATTGGTGTTATCTTCGACTCTGGAATAGAATACGTCGTTCGATCAAGGTGAATCCATCGAACCGAAACGACGAGGATGTCAGATTTCGTGTCCTAGGACACTTCACAAAGGGCAGACGCATGTCTGAGGCGCAAGAACAAGCGACGTCACCACATGTATTTGTGATCGCGGACGTCGAAAGCAATGCAGAAGCGCTCATTGATCGTGTGTTTCGCCCTGCCGGCATTCAGGCATCTAGCTCAAACACGAATGGACCACCCCCGGACATCCTCGTTCTCGACATTACCCAATTGCGCGGAGATCCGCTGGCAAATTTGCGCAACATGCGCGCCCAGGGCGAAGAAGCGCCCGCCATCGTGCTTGCTGCTCACTTCCCCCATTCCCGCTTACGCGACATGTTCCGCCTCGGTGTGAATGACTTTTTGCTCAAGCCCTACCGGCCGGAAGCATTATGCCAGGCCGTGCGCGAAATGGGAGAAAGCCGCTCGCTCGAAATCAACACTAAGGTGCTGGCAAGAAGGTTAGAAGGGATGCGCGAACAATTCCGACGCCGTTCGGAGGAAATTCGCCTGCTGACTGAAATCGGCCGCGTGGTTGTCAGTCTCGGTGACCTGGACTCCATCCTTCGCCGCGTGGTGGAAGCGGCCGCCTTCGTGACCGACGCCGAAGAAGCCAACATCTACCTGGCCGAACCGGGCACCAAGGAATTGGTGTTACGTGCCACGAAAAGCATCAACGAGCGACATGCCACGCTGCAACGGCTACGCGTCGAGGACACGTTGACAGGGGAAGTGTTCATCACCGGGGAACCCATGCTGCGCCAACCATCCTTGGAGGGTGGAGAGATCAAGGTTCAAACCGGCTTCATGGTGCAGTCGCTTGTAAAAGTCCCCATACGAGCACGCAACAGCATCGTTGGTGTGCTCGGCATATACAACGGCATCACCCCTCGCCGCTTCAGTCAACACCACCTTACCCTGCTTATGGCACTCGGGCACTGGACGGGCGTGGCGCTTGAATACGCCAACCTGATGCACGAGGTCGAAAATCCGGCAGCATCCAACCAGACTCTTACGGCCGTCCCCAACGACTTGATCGAGGGTCTCGATAAATGCATTCAAATCATCGAGCCGATGATCAACGGCGCTACGGAAGCATCGAGTAGAGAGCAGCGGCGAAATATGAACGAACTCCACAGACATCTGCTCATGCTGCGTGCCATGCCCATGGCAACGCTCGACGTCGAAGAAGCACAAGAAATGGTCGACTTGCCCAATATTATGGAGCAGGTTCTGCGGGAAATGCGGCGGCCGGCAGCTCGCAGAGGTCTGGAGATAATCATCGACGAAAGTCCTCCGCTGCCATTGTTTCGCGGCGACAGCAACCGCACCCATCGCATCATTCAAACGCTTGTGGCTGCCGCCGTCCGGCGAACGTCGCGGGGCCGTATTGTGCTCGAAGCCCACCGTGTGGAAATCCAGAGAAGCCGCAGTACGAGTATCCCCATCCCGAGGCATATTCAACTCAACGATGGGGTGTGGGCGATCGTGAGAATCTCGGATACCAGCCCCGGGCTCTCTCCGGATACGGTTCACGCGCTAACGAAAGAAGAAATCGATCCGTCCGCCGGACAGATCGGACCGGGGCTGTCCTTGGGTGAGATTCGCATGATGCTTGAAAGTATGAAGGGCTGGTTGTGGTACGAACATACACCCGCAAGCACCAGCATCGTTTTCTCCCTTCCAATAACCTGATCGGAGCGGGACCATGAATGGAAAACCAACGTCCGTCGAGGTCTACACAGAAACACACAGAATCCTGGGAAGGATCCAGGCAGGACCGACGGGACTGTTCAGCTACATCAACATCCCGACACGCTCCTACATCGAAATGGAAGGAGCGCATCTTTCGCGCCTGCACCAACCGTCTAAATTGATTGCGCGTCATCCGACCTTATGGCTGGTGAAAAGCGAAGTGGTTGTCCTTCTGCTCAGCAACCGCTCCGAACTCGGTGCCGCAAGCTTCGCTCGAGGGGGGTACACGAGCAAGATTCCGCATTGGGTGCGCATTCTCATGGGGGGCTACGAAATGCGCGGCATGGTCGAAACTTCAGGAAAATTTAACTTCGGCTCGATTATGTTCGAAGGCGATTCGCTGTTCATTCCAATTTACCACACAGATTTCAACGCCATCCTCTTCCCGGCCGTTAGGACCCGCTCACCCGTCGGTTTGATCAATCGCAAGATGATCGACGGCATCGCCCTGCTACCAAAAGAAGAGATCCCCCAACCGAAAGATGACGCCGGATAACCCATCCCTGCGCATCGGGCGATGAATCCGAGCGCGAATTTCGGTTTGCCGTTGATGAAGTTATACATTAAGTAACTTGGTGGTCGCTGGCGTTCGAGTTACCTAGACTCTTCGACGATCTTCACCCCTGCGCTCGCACCGATTCGCGTTGCCCCGGCAGCGATCATCTGCTGCGCCTGAGTATAGTTATGGATGCCGCCTGCTGCTTTAACCCCGATATCCGGCCCCACAGTTTGGCGCATAAGTGCCACATCCTCGACACTCGCTCCGCCAGGCCCGAATCCCGTTGATGTCTTGACGAAATCCGTCCCTGCTTCCACGGCAAGTTGACAGGCTACTTCCTTCTCTTCGTCCGTCAGCAAGGCCGCTTCGATGATCACCTTGAGAACGGCCTTGCCTTCGTGGCAGGTTTTTGATACTGCAGCAATATCCTGCTTTACCATCGCTGTGTCTCCCGACTTAAACGCACCGATGTTCATCACCATGTCCACTTCGCTGGCGCCATCCCGCAGCACCTGCTGCGCTTCGAAGACCTTGACCTGCGTAGGCGTTGCGCCCAATGGAAAGCCGACGACAGAACACACCAGGACGCCAGTGCCCTCAAGCAGCCGCGAGCAGAGTTTCACATAGTACGGATTTACGCACACTGAATAGAATTGATATTTCGCGGCCTCGTCACAAAGCTGCCGGATCTGGTCCTCGCTGGCATCCGCTTTGAGCAACGTATGGTCGATGAGGCGATTAATCGGTAGCGGGGTAGATTCTTGGTCCGTCATAGCGATACCCTCCAAAAAGCGACGATGTGTGGCTTGCGTTTCTGTATTCGGGCTCTTATGCGGGATTCTATTCCGTACTGCCCGTTCCAGGCAAGTATCCCGATTCGCTTCAAAGGGATCGCGGCGTATCCTCCAACGCTTACCGATCGCAGGCCACACACGAGGTACGATCTTGCAGGAGTGTTTTTGGTTTCGATGCGATTTTAAGTTATCATTCGTCTGACAAATTTCATCAGGGGGATGCAATGAGATTATTTTGCTTCAGCATGGCCTGGCTGGCCGGAATCGGCATCAGCCGGGCCGTATCGCTTGATGCCGCACAGTGGCTGATCCTTGCGGGGTGTTCGTTGGCCGCATTGTTGCTCTTCCGCCGCAATCCGCTGCCACGTCTTATATTTTCGATCACGCTGTTCTTTTCACTGGGCGGCTTGCGATACGTGACATCGCTCCCCAGGATCAATCCCGCTCACATCGCCAGCCGCAACGATCGCGGCTACAAGGTAACGATCGAAGGCATCGTCGTCACCTCACCCGACCTGCGCGACACCTACACGGGTTTGAAAATCGAAGCCCAAAGCATACAAACGGACGGCGGCAAACATACCCAGGCGATTGGCGGCAAAATCCTGGCCTACGTGTCGCCCTTCGAGGAATACAGCTATGGGGACAGGGTTCGTTTGACAGGTCTTGTCGAGACACCTCCCGTCTTCGAGACTTTTTCCTACCGCGAGTACCTCGCAAGGCAGGGAATTCACAGCCTGATGCAGGATCCCGAGATTGTCGTTTTGGAAAAAAGGGCAGGCAATCCGCTGCTTCAAGTGATACTTGATTTTCGTGGGCGCGCCTTGGAAATCGTACAGAAGATCTTTCCCGATCCGGAAGCCTCGCTGCTCGCCGGAATTTTATTGGGCATCGAAAGCGGCATCTCTCCCAAAGTGCGTACCTCTTTCGATACTACCGGCACGACGCACATTATCGCCATATCCGGCTTCAACATCACCATAATCAGCGCCCTATTTATATCGTTGTTCGGACGTTGGCTGGGCGTTCGTCGGGGCGCAGTCGCAGCTGGTCTGGCGATATGCCTGTACACAATTCTCGTCGGTGCAGACGCGGCTGTGGTACGCGCAGCGATCATGGGAGGCTTTGTCCTGCTGGCGAACCGCATCGGCCGGCAGACGCACGGTATGGCCTCGCTGGGAGGCGCAGCGATCGTGATGAGCGTTATCAGCCCGAGTGTTCTTTGGGATGTGGGATTCCAGCTGTCTTTTGCAGCCACGTTGGGTCTCATCCTGTACGCCGAACCGCTTCAGGATTGGTTTGTCCGCACGACCAGCCGGTGGTTGGGGGATGGTCTTGCGGAACGCCTTGCCGAACCCGTCGGGGAATACGTGCTCTTCACCCTGGCCGCACAGTTAACCACGCTGCCTTTGATCGCATACTATTTCCGTCGCATCTCGCTCGTTTCCTTCATCACCAACCCCGTGATCCTGCCGGTCCAACCCGCGGTGATGATCCTGGCGGGATTAGCCACGCTGGCGGGCTGCCTATGGCTTCCATTGGGGGGCGCCCTCGCCTGGAGCGCATGGCCCTTCGCGGCGTTTACGATTCGAGCGGTTGACTTTTTTGCCAGATGGAGCGCCGCCAGTATTTCCCTGGGTCCCGTACCGATCATCGTTGTCGCAGGATTTTATCTGGCCATCTTTGCTACCACCGCATTCTTTCGAGTTTCCACGGAAAACCATCCCCGTTTGCAGCAGGCACGAACGCGAATGGCGTCGTGGCGCCTGTCGAGCACGGTATCGCTGGCTGCGCTGGCCGTGCTGGCTGGATTGACCTGGCGCGGTGTCGTGAACCGACCCGATGGATATTTACATCTCACCATGCTCGACACGGGTGGCGGTGACGCCGTACTTATCCAGACTCCTACCGGGAGATACGTCCTCGTCGACGGAGGCAGCAGCACCATGCTTCTATCCACCGCGCTTGGGCGGCGACTTCCACCACTCGCTGCCCGGCTGGACTGGCTCGTGATCGGGGGGACAAACGAAGAACAAATCGCCGGATTGGCGAGCGCCGTCGAACGGTTTTCGATCGGCGGCGTTCTCATTTCAGGAGACCCGAGCGGGCCGGCCTACAGCAAGTTAATCAACTCCCTCATAGAGATGGGCATCGACATTCGCTATGCTGCCCGAGGGCAAAAATTAGATCTCGGATCGGGGGCAAAACTCGAGATCGTCGAGGTCGGTCAGCATGGCGCGATCCTCCTGGTTACCTACGGTCGTGCAAGTTTCCTGCTCACGCCGGGTGCGGACCCTGACCTGGTCGATGCAGTCCAACAGAATCGCAGTATCCCAGGCGTAACGGCGCTGATGCTTGCAGACAGCGGATATCGTGCGGTAAACCCACCCGCCCTGTTGACCAGCCTGCAGCCCTGGCTGGCCCTGGTCTCCGTAGCAGCCGGAAACGAACGCAAACTCCCCGACCGGCGCGTGCTCGAAGCGCTCGATGGAACGACGGTTCTGCGCACCGACCGGCATGGATGGATTCACTGCTTCAGCGACGGAGTGCACATTTGGGTCGAGGTTGAGCGGGATGTGGATTAAGTCCAAATGCCGGGCATGATCTGCTGATTCGCAAGCGTTTTGCGACCCTCGCTCTGCGCATGCTACAATCCTGTTATCTCCCTATCGCAGGCGGTGTATGATGCTATCGAATAAACGTCCCCTGATCCCTCTACTCTTCTGCCTGGCGGCGTGCAACGCTCCAATACAAAGTCAGACGACAGCGCCCCCGGCTGCACCCGAAGCTACGGAGTCTCCTACGGAATTACCGACGGACACGATCGCGCCCACCCCCGAACCGACAACACCTGCCAATCCCTTCACCGGCCTCGGGCAAATCATGTTCCTGGTAACGCAGGAGGGCAAGTCCGACGTGTACTTCATTGAGGCAGATGGAACGCAGCTCACCCAGTGGCAACCTCCGATCGAAGCCGTATCGGAGATCGCCTGGTCACCCGATGGCAGCCGTCTGGCCTTTGTCAGTAGAGCCGATGGCGATGATGAAATCTACGCCATGAATGCGGACGGAACGGATCTCAAACAACTAACCAGCAACGACGCAGCCGATCGAAATCCGGATTGGTCACCGGACGGAACGAAGATTGCCTTTTATTCGATGCGGGACGTGATCCCGGATTATGAAGGACCGCCACCCGAGATCTACGTAATGAACGCCGACGGCTCCCAACAAACCCGCATAACCGACAACGAAACCAGCGACACCTGCCCCAATTGGACCCCAAGCGGCTCGCATATCGCCTTTACGTCCTTCCACTTCTCATATCAAACAAGCCGCATCAACATCATGCGCGCGGATGGGAGCGAAGAAACCTTGCTCGTGGATACGAGTGGGGACGAAGGCTGTCCTCGCTGGTCTCCCGACGGGACGCGGCTCGTCTTCGAATCGCGCTATCGCGATGGAAGTCTCATCATGCTCACGGATGCCTATGGAATGAACAAGACTCCCCTGACCGACGGCAGCGCCAACGATCGCGACCCGAACTGGTCACCAGACGGACAGTGGATCGTGTTTGCCTCGGATCGCAACTCTGGAGACGATCTCTACATCATCTCTGCGATCGGGTCGGATCTCGTGCGCCTGACCCAGAGTCCGTTGCTGTGGGAACGTGCACCGCTTTGGCTGCCGGCGGGAACCATCCTTTCCACGCAATAGTTCGAAACCGGCTGAGATTCGGTGAAAATAGCGAAGCCGCTCCCCACAGCGAGAAACCTGGGGAGCGGCCAGTCGTGTCTATAGCGATCAAGGAATCAGGGCAGCATCACCACCAGATCGTCGAAGGCAACGGAGAATCCACCCTGATCATACGTTCCGGCGATCAATCCGATGTCCCCTTCCGTGAACGTGTAATCCGTAACTTGAGCGACCACGATGTCGTCGATCGAGAGTGTCAGCTCGCTGCTGATGCATGCCACTGAAATTTTAAAAGAGCTGCTTTTCGGTATGTCACGCGTGTAATCCCAATCCCACAGCCATTCGATTCCATAATCCTCCGCTTTCCAAATGGAGAACCAGCCATCGCCGGTCATCGTCATGGCGTAAAAATTACCCTCGTCTTCGGCGCGGCAGATCACTCCGAAATCTGCACCTTCCACGGGCGTGACGATACGCGAGTCGACGGTCAGGATCAAATCGCCGTATCTCTTTCCGGGATTTCCCCAGAAGTAATACCCTTCCCAATTGATTTGAATGACGTACTCGCTATTCTGGTAACCGACAAAAGCCGCTTCAGTGCGATCGTGCCGCCATCCCGCAGTCCGGCTTGAAAAATCTTCTTGATAGACGATCGTTTTCCCCTGCGGCATGGAAATGTCCGGTTTGGGCTGCTCGACGATGTTGTATTCGCCGCGCTGAGCCGCCTCGATCAACGGCATGGCCAGGTCGATCGGCCGTAGGGCATTGATAAAGCCGCCTGTGGGAACGCAGTTATCGCGTCCATCGATAACGCCATCGCGGTTGGTATCGACGATCACGCGACAATCCACGAATTGATCCTCGCCACCGTAGCCCAGCTGCGTGGGAATGGCAACCAGATACCCGGCTGCATCGACCACCAAACCTCCACTGTTGCCGCCTGCAATCGTCGCTGAAGTTTTAATGAAAGCCCGATCGCCGTACGTCTCCTCGGAAGTAAACCCGCTGACTTCGCCGCGCGTGAGCGTGATCGTTTGTCCCCCGATTCCCGGATAGCCCAGAATGATCAACGAATCCCCCAATTGAATCTGGTCGGCGTCGCCCAGAGGCACCGCCGGCAGGTTCATTTCGGATGGATCGAGTTCATTCTTATCGATGTCCGTGGTGATGCGGATCACGGCAACATCGAGCTGGTAGTCTGCTTGAAGCACTTCGGCGAAGTAGGAATCGGTTGGCGGCTGATCCGGCTCACCGGTCAGGGATATCTTGAGCGCGTCGACAGGAAAGAACTTGTCCGGCAGCACGACGTGGGCGTTAGTTAGAATCAAACCGTCTGCAGAGATGATCGAACCTGATCCACTCCAACCCGGGGTAAGACTCCCGTTTTCCATGTACATGGCCGTGATTTTTACAACGGAGGAAAAGGGAATTTCAGAGACGGGTTCCGGCGACGGAGTTTCCGTGGCAATCGGCTCCACTTCTGCCGCCACCGCTTCCGCTGCGGTTTCGATCACGAGGTGTGCGTCTGCAGATACTCGTGTTGAACCTGCCCTGACATCAATGTTGCCGCTGAAGTCGATCGCCTCGATCGCTTGCATGCGAATGCGAAATTCCCGCTTTTCGTGGGGAGTGAGAATGAAATCGATCGCAAAGCCGGCCATCGAACCCTCATTCACTTGGTCGAGTGATCCGGGAAAGACGTCCAGAACCTCTACACCCTCGATGAGTTTCTGCGGCAGCAGAATCTCATCCACGGTCAAATTCCCACTGCCGAGATTTTCAACATCGATAAAAACTTCGAACGCTTCCCCCACCATGACGGTGGACGGCGCACGCACCTCGGCCTGCATGGCGCCTGAGGAACTGGAAAGAAAACTCAAGCCGCCTGCGAAGATTCCAGAGTTCGCGATCACGAACACCGCAACAGCGAGCAACATGCCTACATTTGCTATCGCTAAAACGACGATGATCGTTTTTGATTTCCCTTTCATCAAACACCTCTTCCGCAGCGAGGATGATTCAGAGTGTTCGCTTTGCAGGCGAACAAACTACACCCTTCCCGCAGCTCAAGCTGAATAGTATAAGATTTCGGATTTAGAGACAACATCCGATTCATCCCATTTGCAGTGGGGAGCAGAACAGGATCGTCTGCTGGATGGATCAAAATATACAGTTCTCTTTTTTTTACGATTTTGAATACACTTAGCATGGCCAGAGACAACTGAGGAGGAGACGATGTCAGCCAGCGACCCGAAAGCCATGCTGATGGCGCAACTTCAACCTTGGCACGATGCCATCGCCGATCCAGCCAGCACGCAGCAGAATGTGCTTCAACGTTTGTTAAAGGATTACGCCAAGACGAAGTATGGCGCCGAACACGGCGCTGCGCAGATCGATTCGATCGAAGCATATCGCCTGGCGTTTCCCATCGCGAGTTATGAAGATTTCAAGCCGCTCATCAACCGCGTCATGGCAGGAGAAACGGATCTCCTGCTTGCCGAGCGACCCATCGGCTGGGCGATCACACGAGGCACCACCGCCGGGGAATCGAAATTTATCCCCATGACGCCGACCGATATGGCGATGCGGGTTGCCGCGGGTCGTGCGATGATGAACTACGTCCTGGAAAGCGGACGTTTCGATCTCTTTCAAAGTGTCAACCTCAATTTGAACTTCCCATCCCACGTCGGCACGATCCAGGTCGGCGATCAGGAGTTGGCCTACGGCTATAGCTCCGGGATCTATACCAAGTTCGTCTCGGAGAAAACCCCCATCCGGTCGATGCCCACGCAAGATGAGATCGATGCCCTTGGAGGCGGAAAAACTGTGCGCGACTGGGAAGCGCGGTTCGAGCTGGCGTATCAGAAATGCAAGGATGAAAACGTTACACTCGTGGGCGGCGTCGCACCAACGGCGCTGCGTTTTGCACGCTACTTAAGGAAAAAGCACCGTCTGTATCCGAAAGTGCTGTGGAAGACACAAATCATGACCCTCGGCAGCGTTCCAGGAATTAACACGCACCATAAAGCGGCGCTGACGGCACTATACGGACCGGTCGCAATCCGGGAGATTTACGGGGCTACCGAAGGCATGTTCGGTCAACAGCTTGACGAGAAAAAGGCCTGGGTGCCGAATTATGACCTCTTCCTTCTGGAAGCTGATACTCGTTCTGGGATAAAAATGCTGCACGAGATGCGTGATGGCGAGATGGGAAACCTCGTCGTTTCCACCCCCATCTTGCCACGCTACGCCATCGGAGACCGCATCCTTTGCGTGAAAAAGCCGTATTACCGCTGCATCGGGCGTGATCGTTGGTGGACGCCTTTCGATTACGCCTGGAACGAGTTCTCCACGTTAAATATGGGCCGATTGTGAGATTCAATCGGCCCATGGCAATTTGAGGTTAACAATCAGATCAGGCTTGTTTTCGTGTGCCCCGCACGATAATCGATAAGCCGATGACGATGATAATCAAAGGCCAGATCAGGTCAGAATTGGTGATGTCTCCCAACCCGCTGCCGAGAAGGAGCACACCGAGAACGAGGCTTCCCCCGACGGGACCACTGTACGTTGGCACGGTGAGGCGGATCAACACTTCCGCCAATAGGATCAAACCCGCCCCTGCCGTTACATACGACCAAACCCCCGCATTCCCGGGCAGACTCACGTCCTCCAAAAAGCCCAGATTCCAAATCAGGAAGAAAACCCCGGCCCAGATCAAGATACCGGCCCAAACAAAGGAGGAAAGCGGATCGCGGCTCCATTTTTCTTCCCACCGCTTGCCCATTTCCTTCTCATGGGTCTTTTCATCCATCCCCCATTCCTTCTCTTCTTTCTCACTCATCGGGGTGCTTTTCTTGTCAGCCATCTCGTCTCGCCTCCTACTGATCCTATGATGTGATTTCCATACCACGCAGGGTTGAAGTTAGATCAACAAATTCCGATCTTGCGATTTCGCATCGGCAATTATGGAATTTGAAATTCCCGCACACCAACGCGCATGTGAATGCGTATTCAACAAGCCGCTCCATAGACAATGGAAATACCGAGCTTTGCCCAACGATCCCTGAAAATATGATACACGAGAAAAGGCGCGAACTCAATTTGCAACCTGCGGCTCCGGGCAAAGAGAGGCATCTTTCCCAAAATCATCTGTCCTTGACGACTAGCATCGCAAGCAAATTCAATTGGATGGACTTTAATCTGAAGATTCCAAGACGCTCGTTCGCCTTTGCCCGTCCCGGCGTACCCGAAAATGCGCCATTCGCTTCGATACAATTTGCTGAAATCTGCTGGCAAGCGTGCGCACCTGAGGAATGCGTAGAATAAGCAGCAACACGACAATCGCCATATAAATCAGCGGCACGCGAATATCGGATTTCACCAACCAGGTATAGTGCACCGTCGCGAGGAATGCTCCGAGATAGATGAAACGATGGAGTCGTTTCCAATTCTTTCCCAGCCTGCGTTGCCAGCCTCGAGTGGAGGTGATCGCCAGAGGCAATAGCAGCAATCCAGCGGCGAGTCCCACCAGCGCAAAGCGCTTTTCGAGCAGTGCATCCTTCAACAATCCAAAATCAAACCCATAGTCAAGGCCGATAAAAATGAAGAAATGCACAGCTACATAACACGCCGTATAGAGTCCCAGCCATTTACGCATGGAGATGAGCTGCTTGAAGCCAAAAAGTGTGTTCAACGGTGTAATCGCCAGCGTGATCGTTAGCAGGACGAGTGCGGTTTTTCCCGTGCGTAACGTCACCGCCTGAATGGGATTGGCTGTGAGGTCATTTTGATACCAGTCGAACAACAGCAAACCCATCGGGGTCAGGGCTCCGACATGGGTGGCGAATTGAATCCCTTTGCGACGAAGTCTTGTCATCAGAAAAAGAGTGAGGGGCTCATATCGGGATAGAGCGGGGCCACCTCATCGGCATAGCCATTGAACAGCAAGGTCTGCCGCCGACCGAGTTCTCCAATTCGGCGTTCCGTCGCCTGAGACCAGCGAGGATGGGGCACTTCGGGATTGACGTTGGCGTAGAATCCGTACTCGTTTGGCGCAGCTGCCATCCACAGAGATGTCGGCTGCTCCGAAACCAGGTCGATCTTGACGATCGATTTGATACTCTTAAATCCATACTTCCAGGGCACAACCAGCCGGATCGGTGCGCCGTTTTGCGCGGGAAGGGTCTTTCCGTACAGCCCGGTGGCCATGAGCGTTAACTTGTGCATGGCCTCATCGAGGCGCAATCCCTCGACGTACGGCCATACGTACCAGGGGCTTTTCTGACCCGGCATTTGATCCGGATCATACAGCGTTTCAAAGCGCACGTATTTGGCGTCCGCCATCGGTTCGACGTCCTCCAGCAGACGCGCCAGTGGAAAGCCGTTCCAAGGTATCACCATGGACCAACCCTCCACGCAGCGTAGACGATAGACACGTTCCTCTTGCACGAAACCAAGCAAATCGTCGATATCGTAGACCTTTGGATTATGGACCAGACCACCGACTTCGACCTGCCAAGGAGATGTGCGAAAATTTCCGACGAGATCTACGACGGCTGTCTTGTCGGTGGTAAATTCGTAAAAATTGTTGAAATTGGTGATGTCGACATAGCTGTTAGCAGAATCGCCCAATTCATCAACTGCGCCACTGGCCTCCGGCTGCATCTCATCCTCGGTCGTAGAAGAGGCAGGCACGCTTACTCCGCCACAAGCCGCCAGGAGCAACGAACCCGAAGCCAGTAAGCCCGTACTTTTTAGAAATTCGCGTCTTGAAAGGAAAACATGCTCCGGGGTGATCTCAGAGGAACGTATTTTCACCATTTCAACCTC
>CAYYVY010000005.1:37874-75646 GCA_964475265.1 uncultured Anaerolineaceae bacterium
CATGGCCTGTATCAACATTTGTACCTTAAACCATCCATAAACCACATTTTACCTCAGCACGCCGGACTACGACACGCAGCATGCAGAACGCACGGCGAAAATGCATTCATCGTAACATCAAGGGCAAATGCGAGTGGAAAACCACACGAACGAGGATCAAACGAAACGAGGAAAAACCACCGTCAAATGTAAAACCCCAAGCTTCAATTTCAAGCGGAATGTGCCGGCAGGTATTTGGTTATCTCCATCCGAAATTGCTTAATCGAAAAGGGTTTACTCACGAAGGCGTTTGCCCCAGCTTCCAAAGCTTTATTGCGATCCTCCGGCATCGCCTTCGCACTGACGATAATCGTGGGAATCTTAGACCATGCGGGCGCAGAGCGTATCTTACGCACGAGGCAGATTCCGTCGATTTCGGGCATCATAATATCCGAGAGGATCAGATCGGGCGTGCAGCATTCGAGCAGCGCCAGCGCTTGGGGAACGTCATACGCCAGATTTACTTCGTAACCGTCGGAAGTCAATAGCTCGTACATGATGGCGCAGAACACAGGATCATCATCGACGACGAGCACGCGCGGATTACATTGATGTTGCATGATTCTTGGACCTCAAGATAAAGATTTGCATCCGTATTGCTGCATGTTTTATGCCAATTTGCAGATCGGCAACGTAAATGTTCGTGATCATCGCGCCAGAGAACGACGGCACAGATACGCCTCCGCGATGAAAATGAGACAAATTCACATTGTCACCAGAAAACCAGCGGGATCATACGTGGGGAATGAAGTCTCGCATCACTTCACGCCCGCTTCGAAGATTAGTAGTCCTTCTCGTTCGATCGCCTCATTGATGAACCTTGTGTCATTCAAAGTACCAATGGGTGGGTCTACTACTCACGCTGTTTTCGACTTTCCCTCATCATGCTCAACTCACCTTCCAATTGCGCCATGCGGGTTTCATAGGCTTCTTGGATTTCATTACGGAATTCATCTTTCCGCTGCTGTATGCGCACCCGAATTTCCTCACCCGATGACGGCGCCAGCAACAATGCAGTTACCGCCCCAACGAGAGCACCACAGAAAGCGCCGGTTAGAAAAGTCATAAAACGTCGCATCGTACACCTCCTCTTGGAGAATTATTACATTTATGCACCAAACATATATTAACCCTTGAATGCACCTAGAGTAGACATGATTTTCCGCGCCGTTTCTCGGCGTTTCCAACCATCTCTACACTGTTTGTAACACCCGTACCCGTGCGAAGCCTCACCTCACATCGAAGCCTGGGATGACATGCAGGCTACCTGCTCGTGGGAACTTCGCATACCTTTTAACAACAACCCTCTTGATTTGGTTGCCTATCCCAAAGCTTCTGCGATATACTCGTGATTTATCATAGAAAATATTGACCCAATCCACAAACCGGGAGCGCTCCTCCCGGTTGTGCATGACGAGGAACACGGAGTCAATGGAGGACGCCATGGCAAAGGTCAGCATCGAGTACTGTGCAGTATGACACTATACGGATCGTGCCATCGGTGCGATGGCTGAAGTGCTGAAGAATTATGAAGCTAAAATTGACGAAATCACCCTGATCCCATCCGACGGCGGCTGCTTCGAAGTCACGGTCGATGGCACCCTGGTATATTCCAAACTCGCCACCGGGCGTCACGTCGAATCGGGCGAGACAGCGAAATGCGTCGGAGAACACCTTTAGGAGGAAACAGCGTTGACAAATAAGAAGGGACGCGTCTTTTCCGGCGCAAGACCCACTGGACGCCAACATCTGGGCAACTATTTGGGTGCCATCAAAAACTACGTGGCGCTGCAAGATGAATTCGAATGCATTTACTGCATCGTCGATCTGCACGCCCTGACGACTCTGGAAACCACCAAATCGCTCAAGACGAACACCTTCGAGATGGCACTCGATTGGCTTGCCGCCGGACTGCGGCCAGAGGAGACGATCATCTTCGTGCAATCCCACGTCCCGGAAGTAACCGAGTTGTACACCATTCTTTCAATGGTCGTGGGGCTCGGGAAACTAACCGATTTGCCTACCTTCAAAGAAAAAGCGCGGCAGCAGCCGCATAACATCAACTACGGCCTGGTGGGATATCCGATTTTAATGACCGCCGATATTGCGCTCTATAAAGCGGGATTCGTACCGGTGGGAATCGACCAGGCACCACATCTCGAATTTGCCCGTGAAGTCGTGCGTTCGTTCAATCACCGTTATGAGACGGATGTGTTGATCGAACCCCAGATGAAAAGCACGGAAGTTCCCAAAGTCCTCGGTACGGATGGTGTGCAGAAGATGAGTAAAAGCCTGGACAACCACATTGAATTGGCCGCCACACCGGAGGAGACCCGCGCACGGGTCATGACCATGGTAACCGATCCACAGCGTAAGCGCCGCTCGGATCCCGGGGATCCGGACGTGTGCAATGTCTTCACGATGCACAAAATCTTCTCCTCGGCGGAAGACGTGAAAGAGATCAACATCGAGTGCCGCCGGGCCGGTATCGGCTGCGTGGATTGTAAGAAGCGATTCGCCGAGAATCTGAATGCACATCTCGCGCCCTTCCGAGAAAAACGCTCCAAACTCAGCGAAGAATCAGAGCAGGTATGGAACATCCTGGCGGATGGTGCAGCACGCGCCAGGCGAATCGCCGCTCAAACCATGATCGAGGTTCACGAAGCCGTCGGTTTACCTTAGTCTTCGAATAAATCGGATGGGACAACCCCTCCGGGTTTCAAGGATGACGGGAATTCTGTTTGCAATGTCGAAAACGATCCCACCACTGTTCACCCGTTTGTTTTTACCTGACGCATGTTTCGACTGGTTGCATAGATAGCTTTTGAATCTTCTTGTCGCGCTAGAGTGACTTCGAAAAGGAGCCTGGAAAAGTATGCGTGCGGTCCTGCAGCGCGTTCGCCGAGGGCGCGTGTCCGTTGAAGGTAAAAGCATCGCGGAGATCGAACGGGGTTTGGTGATACTCGTCGGAATCGGTCACGACGATACGGCCGACGAGGCCCATCGCCTGGCGGGAAAATGCGCTACGCTGCGCATCTTCGAGGACGATGCGGGGAAGACGAACCTTTCGATCCAGGATATTGAAGGGGAAGCCATCGTGATTTCCCAATTTACGCTGTATGCCGACACGCGCAAGGGTCGAAGACCGAGTTTCACAAAAGCCGCTCTGCCCGATGTAGCAGAACCGCTCGTTGAACGTTTCGCTTCCCACTTGCGAGCACAAGGTGTTCCAACGCAAACCGGTGTTTTTGGGGCGCACATGCTGGTGGAAATCGAAAACGACGGGCCGATGACGATCCTGCTTGAACCTTTTCCAACATCCTGATATTACACTTTCTATCCTTTCCTCAATGAGGTAAATTCAACGAGCTTGCCTATCGGTAATTTCAAACTCCGATTTCTAGAACACAGCGAACTTGACGCGTATACAAAAAACGTATTGAACTCTAAATTCACAATCTGGAAGGGATTGATGTTTAGAAAAGAACGTACGAAAAACTACTTTTCCCGTTTTCTGCTTTACTCTCCAGTATTAATTTCGATTTTGATCATGCTCCCGAGATTGGCATCTCCCCACTTCGGACTCCTGGATGATGCGACCAACATCTACGCGACGCAGCAACTAAGACGTGGCGATCTATCTTGGGTACAAGGTTTGAACAGCGGTCGTTTCAGACCAGCCTATTTCCTCATATTTGCTCTTTTTTACGCAATCGCGGGATTGAACCCATTGGCCTATTTCATAATCGACTGTATGATTTTCATTCTGATTACCACCAGTATAATCTTCCTCGTACATAGGCTATCACGAAACAATGGAGCTGCATGGTGCAGTGGGATGCTCTTCGTGCTTTCGAGCCCGATAATCGAAAATTTCTACACTGCATACAAACAAGAAGCATTGCAGATTGCTTTACTGATGGGCGCGATATTGCTTATCGGTCAAACGGATAAAACTTCTTCGAGATCGAAAAGAGTAATTCTGCTGACCGCCAGTCTGCTACTCACCCTCGCTGCATTGTCCCTCAAAGAGACATCCCTCATCATCATTCCGATAGCCGTTTCCTGGTACATCGGGGCTTTAATCCTTCAACGGATCACCAAGAAAGAAACGAATGCGTCGATCAAGCGTAGCTTTATGATCATCACAATTTGTAGCGGCTTGATCTTCATCATCCTTTGGTATTTCAGTAAACAAAGTGTTATGGCCGTGGAAGCCATCCACTATCGTTACGCTTTAGAGCCAAGCAGCATCGTGCAGTCATTTAGGGAATGGGAAAGATGGATTCGCCGAGACTTCTTCTTCCTTTTTTTTCTCATGACACCCACCCTGCTATGGCTTATTCACAAAAGAAGACTTCAATGCAGCATTTTGTTCTTCGATGCTTTGCTATGGATGATTGGATGGCTCGGGGTTTTCATCCCCTGGGTATACCAACTCGATTATTATTTGCTCCCCTTCGCATTGGGAAGCAGTGTCCTTGGAGCAATCTGTATCTTTCAAAACATATCGATCATTAAAAATGGAGGTTTGCTCTATCGCATCGTCACGATAACCTCGTTATGCCTAGCGGTCTTTTTCTTCTTCACGACGCTGCCGAATAATCTCACGAACGCAAGACTGCAGTTGACCATCGACAAACGCAACGCAGATCTTATCTCCTTTGTTTCGGATGAATTACCACAGAATGCGATCCTTTTCGTCAACATCCAACAGCCAAGTGAATATCTTGGAACGATCAGCCGATTTATCAATGAGATATATGGTCGCACCGACATTCAGATTAGTCAGCTCGATCCAGATCATCTCGGGCTTGAAGATATCAATGCCGATCATTATTACATCGCAACGCCCATTTTTATTAACCAATTCTATCGTTCCGTCCGATTGGGCTTATCAGAAGACGGATCTAGGCAATGGAACGAATCAATAACCCCCTTACTGAACGGCAAGGAAGAGCTGATCTTCGAAACGCTTGGAAACTTCCGTTTGTTCCTGGTCGAGATTCGCCTGGGATGTTTATTGCGTGATGTTCCTGGTTATTGCGATATTCCAACCATTCCACTCGATCGTCGTGACCTGACCTACGGATGGAGAGTTTTTCGCATCCCAATCCAACAATGATTACTTCATCCTGGATCCAAAAACCGACATGCAAACTGACTCTTTGAATGAAATCGACCAATTGCTTTAATTTCCAACTGATCTAACAAATCCGATTCAACCCAATACGATATAGATCTTCCCGACAGGCTAGTGTCAGCCGCGCGTCGGAAGCGGAAATGCCTGCATGATATAATCCCAAAGAATTCAGAAAAAAATGACGACCGATAATTTAAGGAGGAAATATCCATGAATATCGCTCTTGTATTACGCACCCTTTCCACGCTTTCGTGGCTACTGGCAGCGGGGATTGTCATTCTAGCAGTCGCGCGCGCTGCGCAAGGCCGCCGGATGAAATCCGCTGCAGGCATGCTCATCGGTGTGCTGTTGCTCGCCATCGTATTGACCACCGTCTCCGCAGGATTGGTTTTCGTCCAGCCGGAGGAACGCGGCGTGGTTATATCCGCGTTCGCCCCGTTAGGCTACCGAGAGACCGCCCTACAACCCGGTCTGCGTTGGGTAATCCCGTTTGCCGAAAACGTGGTCACGTACCCGATTTCGCGCCAGACGTACACCATGTCCATCGCTCCGGAGGAAGGTCAGATTCGAGGAGATGACTCGGTCGCAGCACGCACGTCCGATAACCAGGAGGTTCTGATCGACGCTTCGGTGATCTACGCCATCGATCCCAAGAAAGTAATTTCCGTCCATATCCAGTGGCAAGATCGCTACTCTATTGACCTCGTGCGAGCCGTCTCCCGTGGTGTCATTCGGGATGAAGCTTCACAGTTCAGCGTGGCCGAGATCGTGAGTGCGAAACGAACGGAATTAATCCAAGGAATTGATAAAACGATGGCCACCAAGCTGAGCGAGAATGGTTTGATTTTGGTCGATTTCATCTTGCGCAACATCCAGTTCTCGCCCGAATACGCCGCTTCGGTGGAGCAAAAACAGATCGCCGAGCAGCAGGCGCAGCAGGCGGCTTTCGTGGTCCAGCAGCGTGAGCAGGAAGCGAACCAAGCACGGAAGGTAGCCGAAGGTGAAGCGGACGCGCTGCGCATCAATGCCGAAGGCCGCGCCGACGCCCGCCTGATCGAAGCCGAGGCGGAAGCCAAAGCACTCGAGTTGATCGCCAACGCAGTGCGCGACAATCCTGAAGTGCTGACTTTCGAGTACATCCAGAAACTGGCGGCTGGGATTCGCGTAATGCTCATTCCCAACGACAATCCCTTCTTGCTGCCGCTCCCGTCGCTAGAAGAGGAGGGCGCATTCACAGTGCCCTAGCTGGCAACCTCTCAATTCGCCGGATAATCGAAAACCCGCAAGCAGACGCTTGCGGGTTTTGTCTTTCAAACCTAATCCCCAAAAATGGCAGGGTTAAATAACAGCTGTACCCTTCGTGTCATCGCGGTAGTGACAACCCCGGCTGGTTCGATTGTGCTGAGCGGCAGCAGCAATGATAAGCGCTGCCTGCACACTATGACGCAGTCCAATCAAGGCGTCATTTACGCGTGTGGTACGATAAAAAACCTCGATGTCCTCTTTCAAGTGGTTCAGATCTCGCATGGCACGAGCCAGGCGCCGGGTAGACCGCACCAGACCTACGTAATGCCACATGGTATGCTGGATGGTGCGCATGTCACGCCAGATCAAGGCCGGATCGGCTTCTTCCTCCAATCCTTCTTCTTCCCAGCGTGGAACTTCATCTGGTTCGACGCCGTCCACCGCACCGCATGCGGCGATATCCTTCGCCGCACGTACGCCCCACACGAGACCGTCTACAAGTGAGGTGCTCGCCAGGCGGTTTGCGCCGTGAACTCCGTTGCAGGCCACTTCGCCCACGGCATACAGGTTTTGAACGCTCGTGCGCGCCCACTCATCCGTCCACACCCCGCCGCAGAAATAATGTGCTGCCGGTACGACAGGAATGGGCTGGCGGGTGATGTCCAGCCCCAGATTCAAGCAACGCGCGTGGATCGTGGGGAAGCGCTCGCGGATGGCATCGGCCGTCATGGCGGAGTGAATGTCGAGCAGCACGTGGGCATAGCCCTTCTCGACCATCTCGTGGTGGATCGCCCGCGAGACGACGTCGCGCGGCGCAAGATCGCCCCACTCCGGGCTATATTTCTGCATGAATGCTTCCCCCGAGGGGGTGAGTAGTCGCCCTCCTTCTCCTCGAACCGCTTCGGAGATGAGAAATCCCTCACCGCCTGGTGCGGCGAGCGTCGTCGGGTGGAACTGCACGTACTCGGCGTTGATGACCCGCGCGCCGGCGCGATATGCCATCGCCAGGCCGTCCCCTCGAGCACCTTCCGGATTGGTGGTGTGGCGGAAAATACGACCCAGGCCTCCCGTGGCGAGGATTGTCCTCCCCGCCAGGTAACGACGCACGCTTCGAGTCGCCTGCTCGAAAACGTAAGCTCCGTAGCATGCGATCGGCTCGTAGACCGTCAGTGGATCGCTGGCGTGGTGGGGAAACGTGATCAGGTCCACAGCGGTGGCTGCAGGTACGATCTCGACATTGGGCTGCTGCTGCAGAGTGGCGACCATGGCCCGGATGATTGCCTTGCCCGTGGAATCTCCCACGTGCAAGATGCGCGGGCAGGTGTGCGCCGCCTCCTGGCCGTACGCCAGGTGGCCATCGGAGGTGCGGTCGAAGGACACGCCGCAGTGTTCGATCAGCAGCTCCTGAACGAGTTGAGGGCCTTGTTCAGCGATAATGCGGGCGGACGAAGGCAGGCTCAATCCCGCACCCGCTGCAAGGATGTCCTGCACCAGTTGGTCGGGACTGTCGCCCTCGCCCAGGGAAACGATTCCCCCCTGCGCATAGCGCGTGTTACTTTCTAGAGGCTCGGCGGCACGCGTAATTACGGTAATTTTCCGCTTTCGATCTTGCGCCAGGCGCAATGCCGTCGCTGCGCCGGCGATGCCGCAACCAATCACGAGCACATCGGCACGAACGGGAGTCACCGGCTTACCTCCAGCATACGCTCCAGCGCAATCCGCGCCTCCCCAGCGATATCTCCAGGAACTTCGATTTGATTCACGAAATTCCCATCCACGAGCCCCTCCAACACACGGCCGACTTTCTCCAACGTGATGAGATTCATGTTGCGGCAGTTGACCGGTTTCTCCGAGAGAATGGAGACGAATTTATCCGCGTGTGCCTGGTCGAGGCGGTTGACAAGATTGAATTCCGTGCCGACTGCCCATTTGCTTCCAACAGGCGATTCCTCGATGCGCTGAATGATGTAGGACGTCGAACCCACTTCGTCCGCCTGATCGACGACTTCCATGCTGCACTCGGGATGGACGATGACGCGAATGTCAGGATCTTTCCGGCGCCATCGGATCACGTCCTGCGGGGAGAAAACGCGGTGCACCCTGCACCAGCCCGGCCATAGGAAGATGCGGGCGCTTCGAAGCGTTTCCGCACTGTAGCCGCCGCGCGCAAGTTTCGCATCCCACAGCAGCATCTCGTCCAGCGGAAGGCCCATCTGCTTGCCGACGTTGCGGCCGAGATGTTGATCGGGGAAGAAAAACACATACGGACGTTGTTCGAAAGCCCAGGCAAGTATCTTTTCGGCGTTTGATGAGGTACACACGAGGCCGTTGTGGCGGCCGCAGAACGCCTTTATTGAGGCTGTCGAGTTGACGTAGGTGATCGGGGTGACCTGAGTCTCGACGTCCAGCACCTCACCCAACTGTTCCCATACGCGCTGCACATCTGAAAGATCGGCCATTTCCGCCAGCGGACAGCCGGCGTTCAGGTCCGGCAAGAACACGCTTTGTCCAGCCTGGGCAAGAATGGCGGCGGTTTCCGCCATGAAGTGCACCCCGCAGAAGACGATGAATTTCGCTTCCCGGCACTTCACGGCGTCGAACACCAATTTCAACGAATCGCCCCGGAAATCGGCAAATTGGATCACGTCATCTCGCTGGTAATGGTGGCCCAGAATCACCACTTGCTCCCCCAATTTGGATTTGAGCTGCGAGACCCGGTCGAATTTGTCCATCGATTAAATCCTCATACTTATGTCGAAAGCCGGCGCGGAATGTGTAAGCGCTCCGATCGAAATGTAGTCCACGCCGGTCGCAGCGACTTCCGTAACATACGCCAGGTCCACGTTGCCCGATGCTTCCAAGGGCGTACGACCCGCCGCCAGGCGGATGGCCTGACGCATCTCTGCCAGATCCATGTTGTCCAGCATGATGCGATCCACATCCAAGGCCAAGGCAACTTCCAATTGGTCCATACGCTCAACTTCAACCTCGATGGGCAAATCCGGGTACGCCGTACGAGCACGTTCCACAGCTACCGGGATTCCCCCTGCAGCCGCGATGTGATTGTCCTTGATCAAAATCATCTCGTAAAGATTTCTGCGATGATTCTGGCCGCCTCCCATACGCACGGCGTACTTCTCGAGCAGGCGATACCCGGGGTGAGTTTTCCGTGTATCCAGAATCGTGGCTTTGCTTCCTGCGACAGCGCGCACGAAAGTTTGCGTGTAGGTTGCGACTCCGGAGAGGTGCTGGAGAAAATTCAGCGCGATTCGCTCCGCAGCCAGCAGTGTCCTCCCCGGCCCGGAAACTTCGGCGATCAGGTCACCATCCTGCACTTCATCTCCATCTCGCACACGAGCCACAAAACGCAACGCTGCATCCACGCGTGCAAAAACCGCTTCGGCGATGGGCAGGCCGGCAACGACGCCGGCTTGCTTGGCGAGGATCGATCCTTTGAGCGCTTCGCCGGGAGCGATCACGGCGTTGGAAGTTGCATCCCCCGGCCCAATATCCTCTGCGACAGCCAATTCGATAAGTGGCTGGGCAGCCCGAATTAAATCATCGCTCATTCGGCACCCTTTGCTGGCTCGATCGTGGGATCTCAACACAAAACATAAAGCGGGAGGAGACCTTCCATATACGAGTAGAAATTACACGAAGTATACGCTGGCAGGATGGTGATGTCCAGCCAACCGCCTCCTCGATAATTCACACGCAGAAAAAAGCAAACCAGTGATATGATGTCTCCGGCACTGCATCATCATCGAAAATAGGAGAATGTATCCGTGACGGCCTCAATGAAAATCGATGGAATCACAATAGCCGCCAATTCCCAGGAGACAGAGACGGTCGAATTGATCGAGAAGACCTGCGCACGGGCGTTGCAGCTTACCCAAGAGATGTGGGCACTCGACCCACCACAAAGCTGCCACATTTATGTGATGACCTCGTGGTGGAAATTCTTCTTCCGTTCTGCGCCCTGGCTGTGGAAGATCTCGCTGGCCATCGGCTTTCCACTTTGGGCCCTGCGCGCCCGCAGGATGTGGCCTTACGCCGCCGCCTGGACACAACGCTATGGGCAGCGGGTCGCAATCGGTGTGAAACCCCCGCGCCTTTTGGAAAAAAGCGACATCAGCGTCGGTATACGAATGTTCGTCGAAGAGAAAGACATGCGCCTGAAAGTGCAGCATGTGAGCTGTCACGAACTCGTGCACGCCTGCTCCGCGCATCTCCAATTGCCGATGTGGTTGAATGAAGGCATTGCCACGGTCACGGTAGACCGTTTTTTGGGGAAGACAACGATCCTGAAGGAAACGCTCAACTTGCTGCGCGATCAGCAACCCAAAGCGCCGCCCCCAACCTATCGGCAACTATCCCGCATGCAAACCGCGGCAATCGTGTATCACACCACGCGAGGTTATTGGCTGACACGCTACCTAACGGAACAGCACCATGATTTTATGATAAGGTTGTTAGAAACACGACGCAGTGCTCAGGAAATCGATAATCTCATGGCTGAAAAACTAAAAATCGATCCGCTGACTTTTTGGCAAGAGCTCGATGGGATGCTGGTTCGATATTTTGAATCGGATTCAACTCCTGCTTGAATTCGCCTCCTGAGCGAACTACGACTTTGATCCCTCGGCTGTCGTTTGTGTTTCAACGGAGGTTGTATGGCAGATAAAAATCCTCACAAGCCGGACAGCGTACTATCGCTGCGGCTTGCCGTTCAATACCAGGACGGAGGCATCGTTAGCCGTACGATATTAAAAAGAGACGCCGGAAACATCACGCTTTTCGCATTCGATGCCGGACAGGAGTTAAGCGAACATACGACGCCGCACGATGCGCTGTTGTACGTCTTTGAAGGTGAAGCCCAGGTTTACGTCGAATCAAATCAGCACAAACTCGAATCAGGGGACCTCATCCAGTTGCCCGCGAACGTCCCTCATGCGGTAAAAGCGATCCAACGTTTCAAAATGATGCTGGTTATGTTGCACGAATAAAGCTCGGCATGCCGACGAACTCACTACTTATCGGTTGATTCTACACGCCGCAGCTTCTTGATCTGCGAACGGTGGCGTTTCTCTTCCAAACGTCGTTCTCGCGCCGCTTTACTGGGTTTCGTCTTCTTGCGAGGCTTCCTTCGCTGCGCTGCTCGCCGGATAAGATCGGACAATCGATCGATCGCATCCTGACGATTGCGAGTTTGCGTTCGAAAGCGGCGGGCGTTGATGATTAACATGCCGTCTTTGTTGATCCGGCTGCCAGCCAAGCGCTCCAGGCGTGCGCGTACATTCTGCGGCAGCGTTGGAGAATGCCGCACATCGAAACGCAGCTGCACCGCTGTGGCGACTCGATTCACATTCTGCCCGCCCGGTCCGGCGGCACGGACGAATTCGAAGCGCAATTCATCTTCATTAATTGCAATATCTTTAGTGATCGGTATCATGCGATAAGCATAATCAATGCCTGGCAAGGTTTCAAGTCGTTACTCTCGCTTGGCTTCCATGCAGCATTGAAATGATTCAAAGAGCTGCCCGTAATGGGCAGCCCTTCATCCATGATGGATGTACGCGGAAGTCAACCCTAGCGCAAAGTAAAACTTCCCGATCCACCGTCGTACGTTATCTGGATGCGAAGCTCGGCATCGGCATAGCCCTCGGATTCCCAAGTTCCCGTATCGTCGTCGTTATCACCGCCGTCACTGACCAGCATATATCCATTCGAAACCCGAATGCTCCCCGAACCACTGTTGTCTACAACTAAACAAACTCCTGCGCCTTCGGGCACCTCGATCGTCGTGCTGCCGGAACCGCCGTCGATATTGAGTTTGGCTGCAGCATCCCCTTCAAAGGAGATTTTGAACGAACCGGAACTGACATCGATATCCGCCGTAATCTCCGCCCCCTCGGCGACTTCGACCGTGAACGAACCCGCGCCAGCATCGAGGCGAACTTCGTAGTTGTCTATGCCGGAGGGAACTATCAAGCGGGTGCTTCCCGAGCCGCCATCAATTTCCAGTCGCTCCAAGACCATACCCGCCAGGTCCAGCCTCGCCGAACCGGATCCCACATCGACGCGTAAATCTACGGGGATCTGCGGGCTTAACGCAATCTCCCAGCGGGCGTCCTTCCCGAGTGTGCCTACCCAGTCAAAAACGGAGGTATTGCCACGGGGTTCGAGCTTGACGACCTTGTTGTTCGTGCCATGAACACTGAAGGATACATCTTCCAAGGTATCCAACTCAGCTTCGATCAAGGCGTTCGAATCCTCCAAAACACCAATTGTTGTTGGATAGTGGGTCAAATCCAGATCAATACGCGCGAATGAGGCATCCTCCAATGGTTCACTGAGATTGAGCGTCCTTAATTCAGGTCCCAAATTCAGATTGAGATCGGGTGCCATCACCAGCAACAGGATCACAAACGCCACCACTCCGAGACCGATCAGCGCGCCAACAAACGGCAAGCGGCGCCCGAACATCAAATCCAGGCCAATAGCGATCAGTGCGACCGGCCACAAACGTAATAAAAACGCCAGACTGAACGATTCGATGATCCCGATATTCGCCATCAGCCAGACGATACCTACTCCAATCAACAGCAGCGGCCAAAAAAATGAACGATACGGTTGATTGTGCTTTTCGTCCTGCATGTTCTCCTCCTTTGATTATTCGAAACCCAAACCCATGTCTTCGACCCTCTCGACAATGATCAAGTCAGAGTGCACCTCACACGATCTCGATCTCGTCGACATTGAAATCCGGAGAGGGATACTGCATCTCCAGCGATTCGAGAGTCTCGACGATAATCGTTCCGATCGCCAGGTTGCGGTACCATTTTCGATTTGCGGGTATCACATACCACGGCGCCCAGGGCGTGCTGGTCTTCGACAAAACCGTCTCATAGGCTTGCATATAATCCGGCCAGAGTTGGCGCTCCTCCAGATCATCGGGGTTGAATTTCCAGCGTTTGTGCGCTTCGTCCAATCGAGCCTGCAAGCGCTCCTTCTGTTCGTCGATATCGATGTGCAAATAAAATTTCAGCAGCGTGGTGCCTTCCTCAGCCAGCATACATTCGAATGCATTGATCTGATCGAAACGCTTGGACCAGACAGACACTGGAACCAAGTTATGCACGCGTACCACAAGCACGTCCTCGTAATGGCTGCGGTTGAAGATCACGATCTCGCCCTTTCCGGGAACATGGCGATGCACGCGCCAGAGATAATCGTGGCTCAGTTCTCGCTCTGTGGGCTTTTTGAAATTCGCCACTTTTACACCCTGCGGGTTCACTCCCTCGAAGACGTGCCGGATGACACCATCTTTGCCGCCCGTGTCCATCGCTTGGAGCACGACGAGAAGCTTGTGCACGCCTTGGGCATACAGCAGTTCCTGAAGTTGTTCCAAACGATCAGTTAGCTGGCGGGTTTCTCCTTGGCCTTCATCTTTGTCGATCGGAAAAGCACTCTTGTCCTGCGGATCCCACTGGCTGAGATCGACCTTGGTTCCAGGTTTGATTTTGTATCGATCGGTAGAACGGTTATTCCCCATATGCCCTCCGGTTATCGAATATAGCGTTGCTATTTACGCCGGCTGTAGGAGAGTCCTGACAAAGCGCTCGCTCTGGCGATCGTACGATATCTATACGTGATACGACGACCGCAGGTTTCGCCAACGATCGTGCCTTAGGCTCGGATGATGATTTCCTGTAGGTTCTTCCACGTGCTTTCGGAATACCAAATATTGGAAAACTCCTGGATCGAACCTTCCTCCCTCGCCCGCATCGAGTCCAGGACCGGACCACGCAGCAGGCGCTTGATGGAGCGGAAGGCGACGACGTCCTTGTTGGCGAAATCGCGGGCCAGGATTTCTGCGTCATGCAGCAGCCGATCGCCAGCCGCGATTTGATCCACGAGATGCATTTCGAGGGCTTCATCTGCAATGTACACATCGCCGCTCAGCAGAATCCGTTCCGCATACTGTTGGCCCACACAGGCACGCAGCATTTCCACGCAACCTGCGAAGATGGAGGCGCCAAAAGTAATTTCGTTCAACGAAATTTTCGCTCTACTTTGCACCATCAGGCGGTAATCGCATGCCAGCGCCAGCATACATCCACCGGCGATCGCATGTCCATTGATTGCAGCGATCGTAGGTTTCGGATAGAGATACAGATTCGAGTAGAGATCGGTGAACTTGATTAGAAACGAAGTAAACGCTTCTTGGCGGTACGACAACAAAGCAGGAATGTCGAACCCAAAGGAGAAGAATTTACCCGAGCCGGTCAGGATCACCGCCCTTACCTCCGAGTCTCTTTCCAAGCTCAAGAATGTCTCTTGAAGCTCCTCGACCATCGGTTCGTGCAGCGCATTGACCTTACCCCTGCGCAATGTAAGCGTAGCAACTCCCTGTGAAACGGAGGCATCGATGTACTCCATGGGTCCTCCTTACACGTTCCCCTCGGCCAAATCATCAACACCATTCTACCCCGCAGCGTCATGATAGATCAAAGCGAATCTGGGCTAAACTAACCCACAATCAACTCCAAGTATAGAAAGAATCGCTATATTGTGTTATAAGATGTTATTTATCCCGAAACCGGTCGGTGACGATGCATAAATCGTGGAACACTGGAGTGGATAATACTGCCCAGAAATTTACCGCAACCGATCGAAGGAGATCAGCATGCAATCAGCAACTCACCCCAAAGGTCTCTACGATCCCCGCTTTGAACATGATGCCTGCGGTGTTGGTTTCATCGCTGATCTGAACAACACCAAATCGCACGAAATCGTCGGCAAGGGCATTGAAATTCTACGCAATCTCGACCATCGTGGTGCCCGAGGTGTGGAGAAAGAAACGGGCGACGGTGCGGGAATCCTGGTGCAGCTCCCTCATGGTTTTTTCCTGCGCGAATGTTCACGCATCGGCATCGGCCTGCCGGAGCCCGGGGACTACGCCATTGGCCAGTGCTTTTTACCCAAGGATCAACAAACTCATCAGAGTGTGAAAGACGTCTTTCAGCGCGCCATCGCAGAACTCGAACTCGATGTGCTTGGATGGCGGGAGGTTCCCACCGACAATTCCACACTGGGCGCCACGGCCATCTCCGGCGAGCCTGGCATCCATCAAATTATTATTCGCCGTCCTGTGTCCTGCCGGACGCAGGATGAATTCGAACGGCGCCTTTTCGTGGCCCGCAAATACGGCATCCGCATGGTCCGCGAAACGGTGCGTGGGGCGGAGAGATTCTATCTCTGCTCAATGTCCTCCCGCACGATCGTCTACAAGGGAATGCTTACCGCGGATCAGGTTACGGCATACTATCCAGACCTACTCGACCCTTCTTTCGAGTCCGCCCTCGCCCTCATCCACAGTCGCTTCTCGACGAACGTGCTGCCAACCTGGAAGCTCGCCCATCCCTTCCGCACGCTGGCGCACAATGGTGAAATCAACACCTTGCGCGGCAATGTCAACTGGATGAATTCACGCCAATCGGTCATTTCTTCTCCGCTCTTTACGCAGGATGAGATCCAGAAGATGAGACCCATCATCCAGGAGGGCAGCTCGGATTCCGGCAGCCTGGATAATGCCGTTGAGTTCCTCATGATGGGAGGCCGCAGCCTCCCGCACGTGATGATGATGCTCATCCCAGAAGCCTGGGAAAAGGATCCGGAGATTCCCGAAAATCGCAGAGCGTTTTACGAGTACCACGGCGCGCTCATCGAACCCTGGGATGGACCCGCATCGGTGGCCTTCACCGATGGGACGCTCATCGGCGCCACGCTGGACCGCAACGGGCTGCGCCCTTCACGGTACTGCCTGATGGACGACAATCTTCTCATCATGGCCTCCGAGGCCGGTACGCTGGAAGTGGCGGCGGATAAAATTGTCCAGCGGGGACGACTTCAACCGGGAAAGATGTTCATCGCTTCCCTCGAAGAGGGGCGCATTATCCCCGATGAGGAGATCAAGGATCGAATCTGCGATGAACGACCGTACAAACAGTGGCTCGTAGATAACAAGATTCCCCTCGCCGAACTCGAACCCCCACGGCAGATCCTGCAACCCCCGCCTAGAAAGGTGCGTACACGCCAGCGTGTCTTCGGCTATACCCTGGAAGATTTGCGCATCCTTCTGGCACCGATGGTCAAGAACGCCAAGGAACCCGTTGGCTCCATGGGCAACGACACACCGCTGGCGGTTCTCTCGAACAAGTCACGCAATTTATTCGATTATTTTCACCAGCTATTCGCCCAGGTGACCAACCCTCCCATCGACCCGATTCGTGAAGATCTGGTGATGAGTCTCGTATCCTTCGTCGGCAGCAAAGGAAATATCCTGGAGGACGGGCCGCAGCATGCCAATGTCATCGAACTGCCGCATCCCGTTCTCACCAACGAGGACCTCGAGCGCTTGCGCTGGGTCGATCGACAAAGCTATCAAGCCAAAACCATCTCGATTTGCTTTAAAGCCGAGCCCAGACGGATGCAGCGAGCGCTCAACCGCCTGCGGCGCGTCGCGGAGGAATACGTGCTCGACGGCTACGAGGTGATCATTCTCACCGATCGACCTGTGGACTCGGGTCATGCGGCGATCCCCTCCTTGCTTGCCGTTTCCGCAGTACACCATCATTTGATCCGCAAGGGACTGCGCTCGCAATGCGACCTCGTCGTTGAAACCGGCGAAGCTCGTGAGGTGCACCACTTTGCCTGCTTGCTGGGTTTTGGCGCTTCTGCGGTCAATCCTTACGTGGCATTCGAGACGATCGAGGACATGCGCTTGCGCAAGCTGCTTCCCAATCAACTGAGCGAGACGGAAGCCCGCAATCATTACCTCAAAGCGATCGGCAAGGGTCTGCTCAAGACCATGTCCAAGATGGGAATTTCGACCATCTCCTCCTACATCGGCGCGCAAATCTTCGAGGCGGTGGGCCTCTGCGACCAAGTCATCGAGGAATACTTTCCGGGAACCGTCTCGCGCATCGGGGGTATCGATGTCCCCACAATCGAGCGTGAGACTCTCATGCGCCATAGAGCTGCCTACGTCGACCCGAACGACGATGAAGACCTGGAATTGGGCGGCCAATACCAATGGCGCTTGCGCGGCGAGCGTCACCAGCACAGCCCGGAGATGATTCACAAGCTGCAGCACGCCGCCCGGACCAACGACTACGCGCTCTACCGAGAGTATGCCCGCATTGTCGATGACCCGGGAGATGCACCGATCACCTTGCGGCATCTGCTTGAATTCACAAACCTCGCCCCGATACCGATCGAAGAGGTCGAACCCGTCGATTCGATCGTCAAACGTTTCACCAGCGGAGCCATGTCATTCGGGTCTATCTCGTGGGAGGCGCACACAACACTGGCGATCGCCATGAACCGCCTCGGAGGAAAATCGAACACCGGGGAAGGCGGCGAGGATCCCATCCGTTTCGAGCCTTTGCCCAACGGCGACAGCATGCGTTCCGCCATCAAACAGGTGGCCTCGGGACGCTTCGGCGTCACAGCGAACTACCTCGTCAACGCCGACGAGCTGCAAATTAAAATGGCGCAGGGTGCCAAGCCGGGCGAAGGCGGCCAACTTCCCGGCCACAAAGTCGATGAGAATATCGCTCGAGTGCGCCATTCAACGCCGTATGTCGAATTGATCTCGCCGCCGCCGCACCACGACATCTATTCCATCGAGGATCTCGCCCAACTGATCTACGATCTCAAAAATTCCAATCCCCAGGCACGTATCAACGTGAAGCTCGTGGCGGAGGTGGGCGTCGGCACGATCGCTGCGGGCGTCGCCAAAGCTCACGCCGATGTGATTCTGATTTCGGGACACGACGGCGGAACCGGCGCATCTCCACTCTCCTCGATTAAACACGCCGGACTGCCCTGGGAACTCGGCGTAGCTGAAACGCATCAAGTCCTCATGCAGAACTTGCTGCGCGATCGCGTCGTCCTGCAGACCGACGGTCTTCTGCGTACAGGTCGAGACATCGCCATCGCCACGCTGCTCGGCGCCGAGGAGTGGGGCATCGCCACGGGAGCGCTCATCGCCATGGGCTGCATCATGATGCGCAAGTGCCATCTCAACACCTGCCCGGTGGGCGTGGCGACGCAGGACAAAGAACTTCGCAAGCTTTTCACGGGCGAACCGGAGCATGTGGTCAACTTCTTCCGCTTTATCGCCGAGGATCTGCGCGAGCATATGGCGCGCCTCGGTTTTCACACTATAGAAGAAATGGTCGGCCGCGTGGACAAACTGGTTCCCAAACGGGATATCAAACACTACAAAGCCAAACATCTAGACCTGGCACGCTTGCTTCATTTCATGCAGGCAGACGGTCGCTGCGGGACTTTCTGCTGCGTTCCCCAAGACCACGGCCTCGACAAGGCGCTCGACAAGCAGCTCATCCAGATCGCCGAGCCTGCAATTGAACGAGGTAAAAAGGTCGAGGAAAACTTCAAAATTCGCAACGTGAACCGTACCGTAGGTACGCTGCTGGGGCAGGAAATCACCCGCCGCACCAAAGGTGAGGGGCTTCCCGAAGACACCATCCACTTGAAAGCGGTAGGCTCGGCGGGTCAATCCTTTATGGCATTCGCCCCCAAAGGCCTGACCATCGAGATCGAGGGCGAAGCGAATGACTATTTCTGCAAAGGTCTTTCCGGCGGCACGGCCATTCTTTATCCGCCAAAAAATGCGACCTTCAATCCCAACGACAACGTGATCTGCGGAAACGTGTCGTTCTACGGGGCGACTTCCGGCAAAGCCTTCATCCTCGGATTGGCCGGCGAACGCTTCTGTGTGCGAAATTCCGGTGCGCACGTCATCGTCGAGGGGGTGGGCGATCATGGATGCGAATACATGACCGGCGGACGAGCCGTGATCCTGGGACCGATCGGACGCAATTTTGCGGCCGGAATGTCCGGGGGTATCGCCTACATCTGGGACGAGGACGACCGGGCGCGGCAGCGCATCAACACCAGCATGGTCGACCTCGAAGACCTTGTCGACCCGGACGAGATTTTCGAACTCAAGGCCCTCATCGAGGAACACGCCCGAGTCACGGAATCAGAGCGTGCGAAGCGCATCCTGGCAACCTGGGACGTTCAATTGAGGAAGTTCATCAAGGTGATGCCGCGCGATTACCAACGCGCCCTCGCCAGGATCAAGGTCGAAATGGCAGCGGTGAAGTGAGGAACCATCATGGGTAAAGTAACCGGCTTTAAGGAATTCATCAGAAAAAATCCGGCCTACGAACCGGTCGAAGAACGCATCCGCCACTGGCACGAGTTCAGCGTTCCGCTCACGCAGGAGGAGATCGAGATTCAAGGTGCTCGCTGCATGGACTGTGGCGTGCCCTTCTGCCATAACGGCTGTCCGCTTGGGAACATCATCCCCGATTTCAACGATCAGGTTTACCGGGGCAAATGGCAGCAAGCGCTGCAAACGCTCCTGGACACCAACAATTTCCCCGAGTTCACCGGACGCATCTGTCCTGCGCCTTGCGAATCGGGCTGTGTTCTCGCCATCAACAAACCCGCGGTCGCCATCAAGGCCATCGAACTCGCCATTATCGAACGTGCTTTCCAGGATGACTGGGTATTACCGCAACCCCCGCGAAACAGGACGGGAAAAACGGTTGCTATCGTCGGATCGGGCCCAGCCGGCCTTGCCGCCGCCGATCAACTCAATCGAGCGGGGCACACCGTCACGGTTTTCGAACGGGCGGATCGGATCGGTGGCTTGCTGCGGTACGGCATACCCGATTTTAAACTCTCCAAGGAGGTACTCGATCGCCGCATCGAAATCATGATGGACGAAGGAGTGACCTTCCGTACGGGAACCCACGTGGGGGTGGAGCTGCCCGCAGGACAACTCATCGCTGAATTCGACGCCATCGTCCTTGCTGGAGGATCGACGAAACCCCGCGATCTGCCCCTCCCCGGCCGCGACGCAAAGGGGGTCGAATTCGCCATGCATTTCCTGGCGCAAGCCAACCGGCGTGTCGCCGGCGATTCAATCCCCCAGGGGAGCGACATCCTGGCCACCGACAAAGACGTCATCGTCATCGGCGGCGGAGACACCGGATCGGATTGTGTGGGAACTGCCATCCGTCAAGGAGCTCGCTCGGTCATGCAGATCGAGATCCTCCCGAAACCGCCGGAAACCCGCACACCGCAAACACCCTGGCCCACTCACCCGGGACCGCAGATCCTGACCACCTCCAGTTCACAGGCCGAGGGGTGCGAAAGGCGCTGGGCAGTGATGTCGAAAGAATTTCTAAAGGACAAGTCAGGGGCACTGCGAGGCATTCACGCTGTAGCAGCGGATTGGAGTTCGGGCCAACCCGAAGCGGTTCCGGACAGCGAACACGAGCTGCCCGCTCAACTGGTGCTGCTCGCCATGGGCTTTCTACATCCCGAGCATGCCCTGCTGGATGACTTCGGAGTGGAAAAAGACGATCGCGGCAACTGTGCTTCGTACGGGTACCGCACGTCACGCGACGGCGTATTCAGCGCCGGGGACATGCGCCGAGGCCAGTCGCTCGTGGTATGGGCAATCAGCGAAGGGCGTGAGTGCGCCATTGAGGTGGATACGTACCTCAGTGGTCGTCCTTCTCTGCTCGAAGCGAAAACAAGAACGCGCAGCGACGTCGTCCTGTAGCTGCCGCGTTCATCCACGCCCAGACAATTCCAATTAACGACAAAACCCTCCCGAGTGCAAAAATTCCGCCGGGAGGGTTGGTTTGTCTTGTAGAGAATTGCAGCGATGGCGCGGGTTAGACTGCGAGTTCTTTTTCCATCTTCGACGTGTATTTCCCGTAACGCGCTGCGCCGTTCATTCGGGCGCGGTGATGATAGACTTTCTGCGCCGTTGGTACGTTTTCCGTCTTTCCGGACCAGGCCTTCAATGCCGGCGCCTGCAGGGCGCGCCCGTAGGAAAAGCTGAGTTCCCAGGGGAATTTGCCCATGGCGTTCATGGCGCTCAGATTCTCGGTCGCCTGCTCGGCGGTCTGTCCGCCGGAGAGGAAGACGATCCCCGGCACTGCAGCCGGCACGGTTCGCAGGAAGGTCCGCACGGTGGCTGCGGCGATTTCCTCAGGGCTGGCCTGCTGCTTACATTCCTTGCCGGAAATGACCATGTTGGGTTTCAACAGCGTTCCTTCCAACTCGACGTTCATTTCAAACAAGGCATCGTAGACGCGGCTCAGTGTTTCCACCGTGACCTGCTCGCAGCGATCGATGTCGTGGTTTCCGTCCATGAGGACTTCCGGCTCAACGATGGGCACCAGCCCGGTTTCCTGACACAGCGCGGCGTAGCGCGCCAGGGCGTGCGCATTGGCGTTCATGCATGCGACGGTTGGAATGCCGTCCCCAATGGTGATCACGGCGCGCCATTTGGCAAATTTGGCGCCCAACTTGACGTATTCCTCAAGGCGTCCGCGCAAGCCATCCAAACCCTCCGTGACTCGCTCTCCCGCAAAGCCGGCCATCGGCTTGGCACCCGTGTCCACCTTGATGCCGGGCAGCGTGCCCTGCTTGGACAATACTTCCGAGAACGGGACGCCGTCCTTGGTGCCTTGACGGATGGTTTCGTCGTAAAGGATCACGCCACTGATATAATCCGCCGCACCTTCCGTCGTGAACAACATCTCGCGGTACAAACGGCGGTTCTCCTCCGTGGATTCCACGCTGATGCTGTCGAAACGTTTCTTGATCGTTCCCGTACTTTCATCAGCAGCGAGGATGCCTTTTCCCTCGGCAACGAGTGCCTGTGCTACAGATTGCAGATCTTGCTTTGACATAAATCGAACCTCCAAATAATCTCACAGAAATGCCACACATTTTTATGCATCATTTCGTGTGGAAAGGTACAAATTACGTTGGACCAATCGAGTTAACACTTTATGCCACGATTGGTTTCATCATCGATATTTCTTCGGGTATTCGAAAAATACCAGTGTGCCACTGCGCCGAGAAATCCTGTGCCATGCCAGGTCGTTGAATTCGATGCAAACGACTCCACTGGTGGGTACGTTGTCGAGGTCGAAATCTGAGAGGTAATTCACCAATCCGATGATACCCGGATTATGTCCGAAGAGCATCACCTCCCGGTAGATATTATCGAAATCACGAACGACCTCGAGCAAATCCGCAACACCGGCGTCGTAGATTGCCGCCTGGGTGACGATTTCCTCGAGCGGATACCCGATTTCTTCAGCGATGATTTTAGCACTTTTTAACGCTCTTTCCGCGGGACTTGAGAAAATGATCTCCGGGCACACGCCCCGCTTGGCGAGCAGTTTGCCCATAAACGGGGCATCGAGTTTGCCGCGCTTGTTCAGGGGACGTTCGAAATCCGTCAGCCCGGGGTTTTTCCAGCTCGATTTCGAATGCCGGATGAGATAGAGTTTTTTCACGGATGATTCTGCGCTCAACAACCGGGTTGCACTATCCTATATTACTTGCGTGATCATTTGATCTTCTCGATCTCGCTCTCCAACACATCGAGTTGGTCGAGTACCGCTTCGAGGCCCGTATCGATTTCTTTTAAGTGTTTCTCCTCATGCAGCACAAAACGCCGATAGGGTGCGAGCGCTTCCCGCAATCTCCCGATCGACTGTTCCAGTTCTCGTTCGAAACTTTCCCGCAGCACACTGCCAAGCTTCGAACGTAGTTCACGAACCTTCGTGCGTAATTCCTTCTTCGCTCGACCGCGCCGAAAGGGAATGATGGCGAACCCCAGCACCCCCAGCACGCTCGCGGCGATGATACCCGTCGCATCAGCCGTCGCGCCTACAAGAAGCGCATTCAAGACAATTCCCAGGCCCACGGCACCGACTTCGACCAGGCCCATCATGGCGATCGATTCCTGTACCGTCGTCACCAATCTCGCCGCTTCGGTTTGCTTGTCGAAGCTTTTAATCACACGATCGGCCTTAACCCCGATGTTATCCAGCAGCTGTCGACGATTGTAGGCAAAGCCGCTGGAAGCCTCTTCGGCGGCCGCGCGCAGTGAATCCGTCTCCCGCCGGCGGTTCAACTCTTCGGCCATCAATCGCCACTGACGTATCTCACGCTCGACCAGCCAATCGACGATCTCCTGAACGTCGGCGGCGATTTGATTCGGTGTTTCACCGACCACTTCGTCCTCGAAAGCCTGGCGCAGCCGTCCGCCGCGCAACATATCGCGAACCTTCAACAACCGCATTCGATCGTCGATGAATTCCTCACCGCGCAAGCGCATTTCCAGCAGTTTGTTATCGATGCTGAGCCAATGGCGCTCGAACTCGGCATCGGTATCTTCTGCGTAGAGTGTCAGATGGCGCTCGACCTTGTCCAGCACCTGAACATCTTGGGAAAGGATTTCCAGGCGCGAATTCGCCAGTTCGTCATACTGACGGCCGATTTTCCGTGCCACACCCAGCGGACTGAGGAGTTTCAAGCGGATGCGGTCTGTCTGCGTCAGACTCTCCAGCAGATATTTGCGAAAATCCAGGAATTCATCACTGCCCACTACGCGCTCGGATGCAACCGATCCGTCTGCACTTTCGAGAGCACGCCGGGCGGAAAAGGAAAAGATATGCGGTGAGAGCTTCAGCAATTCCTGCACCCCATCGTGCACGAATTGGCGCACCTCGTCGATCGATTTCTGATCGTCAAGGATGTCGATCTTGTTGATCGTCACGACGATCTTCTTACCCCATTCTTGAACGTGTTCAAGGAAGGCCCGTTCGCTCTCCGTAAAAGGACGATCCGCCGAGGTGACGAAAATCACCAGATCGCTGCGAGGTATGAATTCCCGCACGATGGATTCGTGATGCCGCAGGACGGCGTTCGTTCCCGGTGTGTCGACGATGTTGACTTCCCGCAAGAATTCCGCCGGGTAGCGCACCACGCGCACGTCTTTGGCAACGAATTCGGGATCTCCTTCCTCACCATAGCGTACGACATAAATCCGGTCCGTCGTGGGCGTGACACCCTGGGGCAAGTACGCCTTCCCCAGCAAGGCGTTGATCAATGCCGACTTTCCGCTATTAAACTCACCCACCACCACGAGCAAGAATAGTTCATCCAATTGCTGCAGTGCTTGCTGTAAATGTTCGAGGTCCGCAGGGGCCGTCTCCCAATCTCGAAGCAAGCCGATAAGCTGCTCGATTTGTTTGCGCTCGGCTTCCCAGATTTCGGTTTGACGATCATCCAATAGGGTAGGGAACGTCATAGATCGCTCCTCTTGATACATGTCAGCGGTATGATTTCACAATCCTGCACTCGTTAACTCAACGTTCGATCCAAATTATATAGTTCTGCGGCACATCGATCGGCGTAGGCACATATCCAAACACGTACGGTTTCCACACGCCATAGGAAGGTGAACTATGGCTGAGGACCAAGACGGGTGCCGCATCGAGTAGATACTGTTCGGCCTGCCGGTACAATTCTAATCGAAGCTCCAGATTTTGTTCCGTCCGCGCCGCTTCGATCAGGTCATTATATTCGGGATCATTATAATACGCGTGGTTTTGCGCCGAGGCGCCGTGGAAGAGAATATCCAGGAAGTTTTCCGGATCGGGATAATCCGCACACCAGCCCTCCAACAATAAATGGCCGTAATTACCGGCATCCACCTGATCGTAGTAGCTCTGCCAATCGATCCCCTCCACCTGAACGTCGACGTCCAACACATCCTTCCAGGTATCGACCAGAAAGGCCGCTGCGCTGGAATAATACCCGCTCGAGCTTGCCAAGGTCCAGATAATCTCAGGCGGTTCCGTTCCCGGAGCGTAATAATCCGATCGAGAGAGGTAATCGCGCGCCAGATCGGGATCGTAGACCGGGGGTTGAACCTCGTCGCTCACTCCCGGCATCCCGGGCGGAAGCAGCCCTCGTCCCGCAACCGCTTCGCCATTGGTGAGTGCTTCGACGTAGCGTTCGCGGTCTATAGCATGCACGAACGCCTTGCGCACGAGGGGATCGTCAAACGGGGGCAAGCTGGTGTTAAACGTCACGTAACTCGTACACAATCCGGTTTCCGAGATCACCGTGCCGTAAAGACCATCGCGGGGATCTTCAGCGCGCTCGAGCTGATCGCGTGTCAAGCCCGTGAAATCGACATCCCCTGTTTGATAGAGACTCTGGGTGTAGCCCGCATAAATTTGATAGGCCACGAAATCCAAAGGCGGCGCCTCCCCGTAATACAACGGATTGCGTTCGAGAAGGAAGAACGCTTCATAGAGATGTTGCACATGCCGGAAAGGCCCGGTTCCGTTCGGGTGGTTGGCCCAATTGGGGAAACCAACCTGGTGGCGATCGACCACCCAGGAGACCGGATAGGTGAGTTTGGCCAGAAAATAGGGTTTCGCTCCATCGATACGCACTTCCAGCGTATGGGAATCGACCACGCGCACCCCTTCGATGGACTCTGCATCCCCCGCATGAAATTCCAACAGACCGACAATGTCCCCCATGTATAGGGAGACGATCTCCGAATTGGTTTCCGGGTGGGCCGCACGTTCCCAACTGAAAAGTACATCGTCTGCCGTAACGGGACGTCCGTTATGGAATCGTGCCTGCGGATTCAAGTGAAACGTATACACGGTCCCGTCTACACTGATGTCCCAATCCTGCGCCAATGCGGGTTGAACTTTCATCTGCGCATTGAGAACAACGAGGCCGCTGAACAGATCGCCGATCATTCCGCTGCTGCCAAAATGCGTGAGTGCCGGATCGAGCGTCAATGGCTCGCTGCCCGCGAGCACCAGGGTATTCTCACGGGGAAAGTCAAGCGGTATGCTGGGCTCGAGGCGAAAGCTTTTCACCGTCGATTGAAAAGTCTCCAGGTATTGATCCGAATTTTCTTCAGGATATGTAGAGACAAACATGTAGAGAACTGCGTCTGTCCGGATTCCGGCCACGGCCCAGCCACCCATCCCATCTTCGGACTCGGGTGTAAGCAGGCCGACATGGTACTCTGCGGGAAAACCCGCATTCGTCTCGAAGCTATCCTCGAGCGTGGTTTCGCCGACGGCCGCTTCACCCAGCCAATTGGCCAACACAGCACTGAATGCATTGGCGGAATCGATAGAGCGGCCTGGAATGGTGACCACGATTTGGGCGCCATCGGCAGGATCGACCATCGAACTAAGCGCAAACCCGTCTCCAGGCTCGACCACCTCCCAATTCATGGGCGGTTCCAGCGAGAACATAACGTCATCGTTGTAGTAACGAACCGGTTCGTAGCCCGACGACAAATCCGGAAGCGCCTCCTCCGGCGTGGCGGAGGCGGGCGTTGATGGCGAGGCGGACAATTCAGCTGCTTCCTCGCCATCCCGCGCATTGCAGGACGCCAACCCGAGGATTCCAGCCAGGACGAAGGCAAGCGTGAATAATTTCTTCGGCGTGTATCGATCAGTCACGTATACCTCCCCCGGGAAGCTGGTTCCTTCTGCGTTGCAGCCACCACACGATGCCCATCAAAGCGACAATCCCCACGAGCACGAAAGCGATCGCCCATGGAAATGATGAAACATCCCGTGAGGGACTTTCGATGTCGGTCTCCGGAATTGGAACTCCGGTAGAAGGTACTTCGGTCGGAGGGGTTTCGACGCTGGTTTCACCGGAAGACTCGACGACGTAGGGTTGGATCGTCGGGAATATCGTCGGTGTTGCCGTATACGCGGTTGTATCCAGCGAATCCGTTTTTGCTCCGACCGCCTCCCGCCATTTGCGGTCCAATCCATCGGCGTCGAAGCCGTAAACCTTCTCCAGGGCGGTATCGTAGCGATAGCCGTCTTGAAAGGTCTGCAAGAGCTCCAGCATCGCCTCCTGCCCGTAAGTATCGATCAAGAAATCGACCAGGCTGTACGATTGCGCGTAGGAAAGCCGTGCCATGTCCGTATGCTCGGCGAAACTATCGCTCAACGACCGAACGGAAAGAAGTTGATCGTCTTCAATCGCTTCGCTGAGCAGGTATTCGGAATTGTCGTCCAGGCCGCCTTCGGCATACACCGCCAAGCCTTCGTTCAGCCACGTAGGTATACTGCTGTAGCAGTGGTCGACAGCGCTGCCGACCATCACGTGGGCAAATTCGTGGGAAATGGTGTCGATCCCCCAATCCAGGTTGTAGGGCGAGATGCCGATGATCACGATCGCAAACCCGGGATACGCCAGGCCGCCCGCCCAGCCTGGTTCGAAGAGGATGGCTTCACGCAGGTCATCAGAATCCTCATAAATGTACAGATTAACATCCCGATCCAGGTGTGTACCGATGTCGGTCTCCAATAGGTCCTGGGCTTCCACAGCCGCATCCAGGAGGCGATTGGCGAAGTAATCATCTCCTTCGTACCAATGCAGATAAACGTTTCCGGATTGCACGGTTCTCCAGGTATGAACACGATCGAGCCACGTCAACCACTGTTTTTCCGTGCTCAACTCGATTCCGTCTGCGTCGATTACGTGCCAGCGCCACCATAATCTGGCACCAGGAGGTAACGACCCCGTACGGCGCATGTTCCACACCCAATACGTATTAACGTCGTAGCCAGGCTGGAAATCCTCGGGGATCACTCGGTTGACGTCGGTCACGCAGCTGCTGACATCGAGGCCGTATTCCAATTCAACCACTTCGATGAGCAGATCACTCTCCAGCTCGATCGAGAATTCAATCTCGTTCGGAAAGGAGATCGTCGCTTTCGCTTCGATGACCTCGATACCAGATTGCTGCGGAATCAGGAAAGCGGATATCAGAATGCTTGAAACGAAAACGAGAAGTGTTCGATATCGATGCATCATCTCACCACCAACTTCAGTAGACTAGCGAAGGCCAGGACCTTCGGACTGAGTCAATCGGCCCGATGTATGCGGAACGACTTGTAGAGTATGCCTGCGGATGAATCCTCCCCCACGCCTCATGGTTGGACCTGGAATTTGTAGTACGCCGGCTGCCAGGTGTGGCGCGCAGTGCCGATGACGACCAGGACCGCTTCATCGAATTCATCGCCGATCACCAGCTCAAACTCGGCGGATTGGTTCTCGTCCAATGTCAGCTCGCGGACACGGGTGTCACTCCCGATTTCGATTAAGACGAGCCGATACGTCTGCGGCAGGTGATTGTACAGACGCACGAAGCCCGCCGCATCCCATCCACCGTCCCCGGATTCGAAATCCTCTTGATAATCGATGGCTTCGATGGCAAGATCATCCAACAATAAGCCGTCACCGTTGACCGCCGCGTCGGTGATGTACTCGAAGCGCAGCAAGATTTGCTCTCCCGCAAAGGCCGACAGATCGACACTCTCCTTGATCCACGTCGAGGTGCCCGGATCACCGCTAAGCCCCGTGTATCCCCATCCATAGGAATTCCCCGTAGGATTGGTATCCGTTCCGGAGGGCGTATCGACGAACTGCCAGGTCTCCCCATCGTCCGTGGAGGCCAGCAGATACAAATAATCCCAATCCTCTTCGATGTCGTACCAAACCCAATAATCGAAGCTAATGTCGCCGCTCACTTCGCTGAAATCGAAGCTGCGCGTTAAGGTCATATCGGATGTGTCACCGCGATTTGACCAAAACGCATAATCACCGGAATGCGCATCTTCCGGAACGACTCTCACGCTCTGAAGGCCCTGGAATTCAGCCGTATACGTTCCCGTGCAGGTGAATTCAACGTAATCAATGCCGTATTGCTTGACGTCCTGCACCTGTTCCGCGACGGGGCAATCAAAGTAGGAAATCGCCGCTCGCGGCATAGGTGGATCGTACGATTGGTAGCTGTATACCCCGTCCGAAATGGATGGGTCATTCAACCACATCGCCACGCTCCAATCCGAGTATACATCGTCGGCGCTGATCTCATCCCCGGATAGCGAATCGGATGAAGGCCCGGTTTCGAGGACTCGATCGATCGAGTCCAAACCGTTTGCAGGGTGTGCTATCACCGCCTGCGTTGTCTCGGCCCCAAAACGATCCATGAAATACGTAACGAAAAGGAAAGCCTGGCCATAGTGCGCTGAACTGTCATCGCCGCTCGGCCAATAGTCGAGGGTCTTATCGGTGTCGCTGGCGTAGAGATAATCAACGCCGCCCACATCATAGCCGTTCAACAAGACTGCATACTCTGAGAAACCCTCGTTCATCCACGTGCTTTCGTTGCTGTCGCGGTACCAATGGATCATGTGTTGGAATTCATGGGCCAAAACGCCGTAGGTGAACTCTTCGCGCAGAAAGACGTTATCCGCGCTGATGTAGAAAATCTCATGTGCATTCGAATACGGATGAACCAGGGGCGAATACTCATCGATGGAGCCGTACAGGCCGGCTACTGAATATCCCAGGCCGCGGGCATATAGAATGTAGAGATGAACGTCCCCATCCACGCCTGGAGACCATTCTTCGCCAAAGAATTCCCTGTCCTTGGGATAAATGCTGTTTTCGAACGTATCCACCAGCGCCGCAGCATCTTCTTCGATATAGCTGACCCCTTCCTCCACCCAGAAGTAGACGTGGTCTGTGGCATAAGCCAGAGTGGCTTTAATCTCAAAACTATGCCCATCTTGATTGTCTGTGATCCAGAAGGATTCCACCGCACCGATATCGATCGGGGCCGCATTCTCACGCAGCACGATGGGGACCTTACCGACGCCTCGAAAGCGCTCTGCTAAAGATCTCGGATCGGCTTCGGGCACGATGGTTTCAGCCAGACTCGCGCGCATCTCACGTGCCAATTCAAGATCGACGTCCTCCGTAATCATGGCATCGAAGATCGTCGGTGACGGTGTTTCTCCCGCTTCGGTCCCTTCGTCAATGGCACGAACGGTTGGCGTACTTTGCGTCACTTGCTCGGAAGAAATAACCGAATCGATCGCCCCGCGGAACAACATGATGGATAGAGCAGCCACCGCAAGGCAGAAAAAGACTACCGATACCGTAATCAAACCGATCGAAAACCAAACCGCCGGTTTCTGCTCATCTGTTGACATCAATACACTCCCAAAATCAGGTATCCAGGATTATATCGGATTATCGCTAGCGGCGACGAATGAGGGTCTTATCATCCGGACGAACGATCGGCAGCCGCACTGTGAAGCGGCTGCCTTGCCCAGGCGAACTCTGCGCGACAAGTCGACCGCCATGTAATTGCACGATCTCACGCGAAATCGCCAAGCCCAAACCCGCACCACGTTTCTTGCCTGCAGTGCGGGACTTCTCCAATTGATAAAAACGCTTGAAAATTCGGGTGAGTTCTTCCGCTGGAATTCCTGCGCCCTGGTCATCTACATGAATCGAAATCCAACCATTGTCTACATCTGCGCCCAGCGTGACTTTGCCCCCTTCCGGCGAGTGAGTGATGGCGTTGTCGATCAGATTGGTGAACACCTGCGCCAAGCGGTCACCGTCCCCGATTACGATTGGCAGCGCCGGCAGTTGGTTGAGCAGCTCGACTTTGTCTTCACGCGCCCGGAGTTCCAACCGGTCCATTACACTCTGGACAAGCTCCGCTAGCATCACCGCTTCACGCTTGAATTCCACTTGTCCCGCATCTAAACGCGCCAAGTCCAACAGGTCTTCGACCAGGCGGTGCACACGATCGGATTCATCGAAAATCACCTGCGCCGCATGTTCGATGGTGTGGCGATCTTCCGCAGTTCCGTCCAAGATGGCCTGCGCAAAACCCTGGATCGAAGTCAGCGGAGTCTTCAATTCATGGGAGACGTTGGCCACAAAATCACGCTGTGCCCGACTGCTGGACTGCACGCGCAGAACCATGTCGTTAAACGCCAGCGCCATACTCTCCGCTTCGAGCGGTCCGTCGGGTTCGATGCGCTGCTCGTAATTCCCTGCCGCGACTGCACGCGCCGCGCCGGCCGCCTTACTCCACGGTGCGGCGACCCAGCGGGCGACCAGCCAGGCGAGCAGCGCGGAGGCAATCAGCACCAGGATTCCCGTTCGCAACAGCGGCTGGATCAATTCGTTCCCCCACGTGGACAACCGCCTGAGTGAGTTTGAAGGCGCAGACAGCACGATCCAGCGGTCGTTCGGAATAGCGGCGGAAACGAAGATCCACGCACCGGAAAGCAGGTTCCCGAACTTGCCCCGTTCGAGCGAGTCGCTCTGCACGACGATTTGGCGAATTTCTTCCGGCATCTCGCGTGCCCCCAGACGGCTGTCGGCGAGCATGCTGCCCGCGCCGTCGAGGATCATGATCCGCACGCCGGCTTGCTGGTCCACGCGGCCCAAAAATTGCGGCAGGCGATCGGGAGGGAGATCGGCCAGTACATTCCCTTCCCGCACGTCGAATGTGCTGCGGAAGACATCCAGGCGCCGGTACTCCAGGCGTTCGAGATTGCTGAGCATCACAAAGATCAGACTCAAAACCACCGGGGTTACGATAACCCCGGCGTACAGCAAAAAAGTAAGAAACAGGCGCGAACGCAGAGAGCGAAGCACGCGCTTACTCACACACCAGTTTGTATCCCAAGCCGGTCAGCGTCTCGATGCACACCTGTTTGCTCTTCGACAAACGTTTACGCAGGTTCGCCACGTGCACGTCCACGGTACGTGTTTGGCCGTAGAAATCGAAGCCCCAAACCAGCTCGAGTAGCTGCTCGCGCGTGAGCACGATGCCGCGATTCTCACACAGCGTCAGGAGCAGATCGAATTCCTTGGCACGCAGATTGACGGATTCCCCGGCGACTCGAACCTCCCGACTCGCCGGATCGATGGACAGGTCGCCGAGCTCCAACGGAGCCGTACTCTCACGTGGGGTTCGATCCGTGCGGCGCAGAATCGCTTTCACACGGGCCACCAGTTCGCGCGGGTTGAAGGGTTTGGTCATGTAATCATCGGCACCCAATTCCAGCCCGACGATCTTGTCCACGTCGTCGTCTCGGGCGGTGAGCATGATGATGGGCACGTCCGATTCCGCCCGCACGCGCTGGCAGACCTCAAAACCGTCGATTTCGGGCAGCATGATGTCCAGGACAATCAGCGCCGGCTTTTGGCTGACGACTTCCTGCAGCGCCTGGGCGCCGTCGCTCGCCGCGCAAACCTGGAAACCATCACGCTCCAGGTACATACGTGCCAGGTCGATGATGTTAGCCTCGTCGTCGACGACCAGAATCTTCTCACCCGTCATCGGGTTGACTCCCTGCTTGCAGTAAGGTCGGATCTCCTAGTAGCATACTATTCCCCCTGCGGAAACGGAAGGTTACATTTTCACCAATTCGTACGATCGGAGCGCGGGGAGAACACGGAACTTTCCTTGAACATAACGTCCCACGTTTTCGGAAGAAATCCTATTGTTCTGCAGAAGCTTCCACCACGATGGGAAAATATGCATCTTGAAACGCCACCTGCGGGTTCTGATCTTCCACGGACGGATCGGTCAACAATTGTATGTCTAATCCATCAAGCGATACGGCAAAGATCGAGAAATACGGCGTTCGTCCCGATTCGAAGTAGATCGTCTGGCTGTCCGGCCCCCAAACCGGCCGCCAATCCAGATTGGGGTTGGCGGCAATGGGGATCGGATCCCCACCTCGAACCAGGTCATAGATGTAGATGTCTTGACTATAGTCGCCGCTCGCTTCATCCAAACTTGGTATCGACGTAAACGCCAGCCATTGCCCATCGGGCGATATGGCTGGATGGGTACCTGCCAAACGTTCGCCAGTGAGATGTGCAGCTTCACACGTTTCAGTTACCACGCCTGCCGTCTCAAGACAGGCGTCGACATCCAGCCGATACAGCGCGCCTTTGTTCTCGAAGACCAGTTCCAGCGCAGATTCATCAGGAGTCCAGGATGGATATCTCCCCTGGGTGAGCTGGATGGGTGCTGCGGACAGGTCCTGATAATCCAACAAGGTAATCAACCAGCGCTGCGGTTCAACTTCCCGATCCATGGCTGCATAGACGATATAACGACAATCCGCGGACCAGACCGGCTTGTCATACACAACCTGCGCCTCGTCGATGAGCGCCTCCATATTCTGACCGTTACTATCCATGACCCATATCGCCCAGTTGGGTTCCTCTTCCACATGGTAACCACGGATTTGGACGAAGGCAATTTTCTGGTTGCCGGGGCAAAGTGCCGGCTGGACTTCGGCGACGGTTGTGTTGGTCAAGCGCCTGTAGTCCTTGTCTTTTGGATCGGCCAACGATATCGAGACGATGTCCATGCTCTTTACACCATCGTGCAGGTAAATCGTGTTGTAAAGCAGACGAGTTTCCCGGACATGGACGTACGCCTGCCTTTCTACGCCGGTCACTTCTTCTACGACAAACACCCCAGCAGGCAGATCGGACAACGTGAACCCTTGTTGCTTTCCAGCCGCGAGGGCCGCCCTGGCATCCTCACTGGCGCTAAACGCAAGCAAGATGTTGTAATTCTCAGCCTGAGCGAGTGACGCGTCGTCCCCAAAAAGAACTGGGATGGACCATTCCCCTGCCGTATCGGGGACTAAGTAGTGCGCATCAGCCGGGTACACTCGCTCCCCTGCGGTCAGGGGTTGAAGCAAGACGTGAATGGATGCGATGTCCGGCTCGAGACCCGCATAGGTCCCCTTTAACGTCATGCGCGGCAGTACATGGTCCGAATCGATGAGATTTTGGACTTCGATCTTTACGTCGGCCAAAGGATCAACTGTCGGAGCGGTTGCGGCATCAGTGGGCACACCATCGCTTGTCTCTTCGACCGAGGGTGTAGATGTCTCAACCAGCACATCGGCGGTTAGCACAGCCAGGTCATCCGTCTCGGCCTGTGGGGGTCGACAAGCGGCCAGGAGCACACCGATCCACAGAAATACGAACAAGGTCACCGCGCTGTTCTTCATCCACATATCCTCCCATTGGACGATGATGACCGAATTACTGAACGATGTCGGCCTGCCTGGATGGTTCGACGAAAGGTTACATTCGACTTTGGATCAAGATGGCTGTACATGCTTATTCTTGATTCTTGTATCGGATGGACTCAAGGTTGATCATCAGGCAGCGGCTCAAGGCCGATCATTTGGGAAACCGTCACCAGGATGTACCCGCTGTCGCGTAGGTAGCGAATCATCTCCGGCAGCGCTTCGGCTGTATGCCAGCCGCGGCCATTACCGTGCATCAGGATAATCGAGCCGTTTTGCACGCGCTCGCGAACGAGCCGGTTGATATTCTCGGCATCGTTGTCTGGCACCGGATCGGCAGTATCCGCATCCCACTGGATAGTATAGAGACCATGATAGGCAACGACGCTGAGCAGCATGGTGTTGTATAGGCCAGCGGGAGGGCGAAAGAGGCGCGATTGCCGGCCGGTAAGACTGTAGAGTATGTTTTGAGTCTTGACGATCTCGCGATGCATATCGATCTCCTCCAGATCGATCATGTCGGGATGACTCCATGAGTGATTCCCGAGTTCAAATTGGCGATACTGCGCCAGCAGCTTCGTTTCCTCCGGATGGGTGCGCATCCAATCGCCGCCCAGAAAGAAAGTTGCCGGCGCATCCGCTTCCAGTAGCGCCTCCACGATATCGGCATCGAACCACGCCGGCAGCTTCGGTTTCTGACACATGTCGAAGGTCAGGGCGACGTAAGGTTCGTCTCGATTGCCGTGGAAAATCAGATGTACGTCCGTATGGGGAAACGTGGGCGCTACGGCAGGGTATGGGGAAGCCGTAGGCGTAATGGATGGCGAGACGATCGGCGAAGGGGTTTGCGATGGTTTTCTCGTCGAAGTCGCTGTGGCAGTCACACGAATTGTCGCTTTAGCCGGCTGCGTGCTTGTCCCGGTTCGCAGAACATCCGTTTGCGTGATTTCGTGCTCAAGCGCAGCACCAGAAAGCTTACACGAAGCCAACAAGGTGACGATCACCAGAAGCATCAGGGCGAAAGCCGCTTTGACCTTCATCTATTTTGCCTCCCATGGAGCAATCAGGTTCTCACAAAGACTATAGCCCTCCATGGTTACCGGATGGTTACCGCGACATCACCCTTCCCCTCATCAGAAACGGGCTGCAGTAACAAATTTCCCGAATTGTTCGGAATGCACGGATTGGGTATCGAGCCCGGGAAAACATCGATCCTGGACCGGTCAATCCCCCAATAACCCACCCACGACGGCGATGGCCTCGATCTCGACCGCCGCACCCTTGGGCAGCGCAGCCACCTCCACCGTCGAGCGCGCCGGCGGCTCGTTGGGGAAAAACTCCGCATAGACGGCGTTCATCTTGGCAAACTCTTCCAAGTCCTGCATGAAAACCGTCGTCTTGACCACGTTCTGCAGCGAAGATCCACCCGATTTGAGAATTCTGGCTAGATTAGTCAGCGCCTGGCGTGTCTCGGCTTCAATCCCCCCGGATACCATCTCCCCGCTTTGCGGATCGACCCCCAATGTGCCGGAAATGAACACCAATTCTCCAGATTTTATACCCAAAGAATACGGACCAATGGCCGCAGGCGCATCGTCCGCGATCAATACTTCGCGCTTCATCATCATAATTTTCACCTTCTGGATTTCGGACCGATCACGATTGTACGCCGAGGCCGGTTCAGTTGCAACGTAACCAAAGCAGGGGCGACCCGGCGGGTCGCCCCTACAATCTGCATTGACTGGGACGAAACCATTGCCTCCAACAGAAGCTCTAGACCACGATGTTCACCAGCCGGCCGGGAACCACGATCACCTTCTTGGGCTCCTTGCCCTCCATGAAGCGCTGCACGGTTTCGCTATGCAAAGCCTGCGCTCTGGCATCTTCTTTGCTGATCCCGGCTGGAACAGTAATACGGTCGCGCAACTTGCCGTTCACCTGCACGATCAGCGTGATCTCGTCTTCCTTCGCCAGTTCGGGATCGAATTCCGGCCACGGCTGCTGGTGGATGGAATAAGGTTCACCCAGACGCGCCCACAATTCCTCGGCGATGTGCGGCGTCTCCGGCGCCATCAAGAGCAGCAGTGTATGCACGGCTTCCTTGAATCCCGCTGTGTCCGCTAATCCGGCGTCCTTCGCTTCGGAGATGGCGTTGGTTAATTCCATCAAGGCCGATATCACCGTGTTGAACTCGAACTGCTCCAGATCGTGGGACACCTGGCGTATCGTCTGATGCACTTTGCGTTTCAGATGGCGAGTTTCTTCTGCTTTTTCGTTCCCCTCCTCGACATCTACGCTCTCGAGCACGAGTGTCCACACCCGATTCAACCAGCGCACCACGCCCTGTATGTTTTCCGGGCTCCACGGGCCGCCTTCCGACCAGCGGTAACCGAACATCAGATAGCCGCGCACTACGTCCGCGCCGTAGGTAGCAACCTGTTCGTCGGGATCGATCACGTTGCCGCGCGACTTGCTCATGCGCTGGCCGTCCGGGCCCAGGATCTGACCCTGATTGCGCAGCTGCAGCATCGGCTCATGCCCCTCAGTGACGCCCATATCACGATTGATTTTATGGAAGAAACGCGTGTAAATCAGATGCATGGTGGCGTGCTCCATGCCGCCGGTGTAGGTATCGACCGGCATCCAGTAATCGTACTCCTTGGGATCGAATGGTCCCTCGTCGTAATGCGGGCTGAGGTAGCGCAGGTGATACCACGAAGAACACATAAAGGTGTCCATCGTGTCCGTCTCGCGCTCCGCCGGCTCACCGCACTTCGGGCATTGGGTACATTTCCAGGTGGGATGGAACTTCAAAGGGCTTTCGCCGGTCGGTTTCCACTCCACGTCCTCGGGAAGTTCGATCGGCAGCTGCTCCTCCGGAACGGGCACGATGCCGCATTTCTTGCAGTAGACCATGGGGATCGGTGCGCCCCAATAACGCTGCCGCGAGATCAGCCAATCGTGCAGCCGATAATTCACGGCTGCGTTGCCGATTTGCTTCTTCTCCAGGTAGGCGTTGGTTTGATCCACCGCACTATCACCCGGCGTGCCGCTCATCGGACCGGAATGGATCATGGTGCCGTATTCGGCGTGGTAGAGCGCATCCCGATAGAACTCCACGCCCCAGAGCATCTCCATGACCGAGCGATAATCTTTCACGTTGGGTTCCAGATTCTGGCAGCGCGCCAGAATTTGTTCATCCGCCTCGGCGGAATCCCACTGCATCACTTCGTCGTGGAAGATAAACAGCCACTGTGTACCCACAATTTCGATCCAGGCATCACGCTTGATGTGCGCCTTGGCGATTTCGATGTAGGCCGGGACTTTCTCGAGCGGAATCTCAATTTGAAATGCGCCATCGCGCTTCTCGAAGGGGATGGTTTCCGCCTCCAGCGCTTCGGCAAATCCGTCCTTCACGGTCGCAGTGAGTACGATCGATTTGGTCAGCCCATCCGGCCGATCGATCACCGGGATGATCGGCAGGC
>CAYYVY010000006.1:0-73087 GCA_964475265.1 uncultured Anaerolineaceae bacterium
AACCTCGGCTGACGGATTCAGAGTCCGCTGTCCTACCACTAGACGAACCCCCAACGACGCCAAGCATTTTACCATAGGCGATTTCGCTGGTCTACTCATGCAAGTAACAGATAATACGGGGAAAAGGAATGCCGCAGATTACTGCATGCCCTCCAACAGGGCCACTGCCTGGCGAATGCGCTTCAACACCGTCTCTTTGCCGATGATGACCATGCTTTCGATGAGCGGCGGGCTTACTTTTTGCCCGGTGACGGCGATGCGCAGGATGCCGAAAAGCTGCCCGACTTTCAACCCCAACGAGTCTGCCAGGGCGCGCAGCTTTTCTTCAAGCGGTTCGACTTCAAACGACGCAGTTGACTCGATTACTTCGAGTGCCGCTTGTGCCGCTTCTGCCGATTGCGCGGCGTCCATCTTTGTACCGACCAACTCATCCGCTTTGATTTCCACGTCTTCATGAAAGAAGAATCCCGCCATCGTCACCGCCTCGTCCAGCGTATGGATGCGTTCCTGGATGATGGGCGCGATCGCCTGAAGGCGCTCGTCGTCGACATCGTACCCTTCCGCTTCGAAGTACGGCCGAATTCGTTCAACCAATTCTGTGCTGGGCAGGGCACGAATGTGCAGGCCGTTGAAATGGTCGAGTTTGGTGTAATTCACGGCGGCGGGGCTGGGGTTGAGTTTCTCCAGACTGAATTTCTCGATTAAATCTTGCATGCTGAAATATTCCGTGTGATCGTCGTACGACCAGCCCATGAGCGCGATCCAGTTGATCAGCCCTTCCGGGAGGTAACCTTCGTCGCGCAGTTCGGGGATGTAGATGCCTTTCACGCCGGCCTGGCGCTTGCTCATCTTCCCCTTTCCGCTGGGATTGAGAAACACGGAAAGGTGCACCCACACCGGTTGTTCCCAACCGAAAGCTTGATAGACCATCACGTGCAGGGGGAACGTGGGCAGCCACTCCGATCCGCGGAAAACGTGGGTGATGCCCATCAAATGATCGTCCACCATCGCCGCCAGATGATAAACCGGCAGACCGTCCGATTTGAGCAGGATGTAGTCGTCCATGCTGGCGTTTTCGACGCTGATTTCGCCGCGCAGGAAGTCTACGGCCGTCGTTGTTCCATCCAGCGGTGTTTTGAAGCGGACGACGTGGGATTCACCGGCTTCGACCCTGGATTCAGCTTCTTCGGGGCTCAATTGGCGGCAGAGACGGTTATAGCGCGGCGGTTCTTTGCGTGATTGCTGTTCTTGGCGGACCTGCGCCAAACGCTTCGGGGAACAGAAGCAGTAGTAGGCATGCCCGCGGCGGATGAGTTCTTCGGCGTGAGACTTATAGATATCGCCTCTTTCGGATTGGCGGTAGGGGGTATGCGGTCCACCGACATCGGGTCCTTCGTCCCATTCGATTCCAAGCCAGTGGAGTGACTCTATCAAATCATCTTCCGCTTGCGGGTCGAAGCGTTTGCGATCCGTATCCTCGATACGCAAAATGAACTGCCCTGCATGTTGCCGGGCGAGCAGGAAATTGTATAGCGCCGTGCGGCCACCGCCGAGATGGAAGTGCCCCGTCGGTGAGGGTGCAAAACGAACGCGAACGGGTTTTGAAGATGTCATATACCTTCCCTGGTGGATTGCGGAATTAGAGTTCGATTTTCTTGTGACGCAGAATCACGCTTTGCACGAGTCCGATGCCCAGGAGACTCGTCAGCAGTGAAGATCCACCGTAGCTGAAAAACGGCAGCGGGAGACCGGAGACGGGGAAGATGTTCAAATTCACGCCGATGTTGAAGGCTCCTTGGAAGAACAAAAGGATCGCCACGCCGTAGCAAATCAAGGCGCCGAATGTGTCGCGAGCCATGTGCGCAGCGCGCAGGCAGCGAAATATGATGAACATGAAAAGCAGCAGGAAAATTATGGCGCCGACGAATCCGAATTCTTCCGACATGGCGGAAAAGATGAAATCGGTGTGGCGCACCTTCAAAAAACGCAGCTGAACTTGTGTCCCGTTGCCGTACCCCTTGCCGGAAAAACCGCCGGAACCGATGGCGATGCGTGCCTGGTTGACGTTGTAGGTGGCGCCGTAATTCGCTTCCGGATCGGGGAAGAGAAAGGTGATCACGCGAGCCTGCTGGTAGGGTTGGAGCAGGGGCCAGGCGAGAATGGGCAGGAGCAAGACGATCGTTACCAGGATGACGATGTGCCGGTAGCGAATTCCGCCGGCCCAGACCAGGGCCGCCCAAATAACGCCGAGGACGATGGCGGTGCTTAAATCCGGTTGAATGAACACGAGCAGTGCGGGAAATCCAACCAGGGCCAGGCTGCGTACGATCGTACCAGGTTGATTCAGTTTGTGCTGGTTGCGGGAGATGAAACTGGCCAGCACCAGGATCATAAAGATCTTGGCCAATTCGGAAGGCTGCACGGTGGTCGTGCCAACCCGGAACCAGCGAGCGGATCCGAAGCCCACAACACCGGCCGCAGCGATCAATCCGAGCAGACCGATCGTAAGTATATAGATGGGGCGGGAAAGCGTTGCCCAGAATCGGTAATCGATCGCCGCAGTCAGGAGCACCACGGTGAAACCAACGATTGCAAAAAGCGTTTGCCGCGAGGGACTATCCGCCAGTTCCTGATTCCCGGCAATAGCCGAGCGGATCATGGCAATACCGGCGATCGTCAGCACCGCGACCGCGGCAAGAAGCCAAACATCAAAATGTCGCCAAATGCGAGTCTGACGCATACCTTATCTTGGCCTTCCGCGTCGAGAAGGTACAGGGGTCAGGGGAATATCTGCGACGAGGCGTTGCTGATTTCGGTCGCGCGTGAGGCTGACGCGAACCGAGTGTTTATCGATCTCAATGTGCCTGGAAATCACATCGATAAGTTCATCTTTGAGTGCTTCCAATCTATTTGGAGAGAGCCCCGCTCTGTCGTGCACGAGAACGAGTTTGAGTCGTTCCTTGGCGGTCTGTGCACTGCTGGGCCGTCCAAATCGCAATTGGTTTCTGAGGCTCATCCTTCGCCTCCTGTTTTGACGAGGCGGGATAAGCGTCCAAAGAAACCATCATGCTCATCCAATGCCTCGAATGGAACGTCCTCACCGTTCAGGCGTCGAGCGATATTGCGGAATGCTCCACCAGCTTTACTGCGTGGATCGAGCACGACTGCGAGCCCTTTGTTGGCAGCGACGATTACCGATTCGTCATCCGGCACGACCCCAACCAGATCGATGGCCAGGACGTCGAGTACATCATCCGTGCCCAGCATGTCCCCGCGCTTGATCATTTCAGGCTTCACCCGATTGATGATCAACTTCCCCGGTCCTTTGTCTTCCGCTTCGACCAGGCCGATGATGCGATCCGCATCACGGACGGCGGAAACCTCCGGGTTTGTAATGATCACCACGATGTCTGCCGGAGCGATAGCGTTGCGGAAGCCGCGTTCGATTCCGGCTGGCGAGTCGATCAAGATCCAATCAAAGTCCGCGCGCAATTCGTCGGACAGGCGGATCATGTCTTGCGGTGAAACCGCTGTTTTATCCCGCGTTTGAGCGGCGGGTATGAGATAGAACTCTTCCAGGCGTTTGTCCCGGATCATTGCTTGGCGGAGCTTGCAGCGTCCCTCAACGACGTCAACAAGATCGTAGACGATGCGGTTTTCGAGACCCATGACGACGTCCAGATTTCGCAGTCCGATATCGGCATCGATACATACCACGCGCAATCCCATGTTGGCCAACGCAGCGCCGAGGTTTGCCGTGGCGGTCGTTTTACCGACTCCACCCTTTCCGGATGTGATAGTTGCTACCTTACCACTCATACACCAACTCCGTGTTCAATTTGCCGAAACGATGATCACGTTTGCCAGGGCTCGGCGATCAATTGTCCATCCCGGATACAGGCGATTTCCGGCATCGTCTTGGATCGACGCCCGGGGGAGATGGCGATCTGTCCCGCGATACGTAATTGTGTCGGCGAAAGATCGAGCGCACAAACCGTTGCGCTTTCGTTTCCGACAGCGCCGGCATGCACCGTGCCCCGCAGCCGTCCCCATACGATCACGTGTCCACCAGCAACGATCTCCGCACCTGGATTCACGTCCCCGAGCACGATGACGTGTCCGGCGTAGCGGACGTTGTGACCTGAACGCAACGTTCGTTCCACGAGCACTGCTTCCTCGCCCTGCAATCGTGTTTCGAGTGGAAGTTCGTCATCCCTCTCGGCGTGCGTTGTCTTGGATAACTCCAGTTCCAAGCCCAGATCGGCGGCAGCGCCTCGGGTTGTTGCGGAAGTCGTGAGAATCGCCCAGAGTGTGATCTCTTCCTCTGCGAGCATGTCGCGCAGACGACCGAGTTCTGCTGCACTTATATCCCGATTTTCAATTTGAAGGGCAAGACGAGCACCGCGAAAGAAATCCGCTTGTTTTTGAATTGCCTCGAGCAGATTTGGCAGCACCTCTGCCCAATCACCCTCAGGAACGGTGATCAGAATACCATCCCGGATCCCTTTAATCGCCAGCGGTGTGTTCATAGCCCGTTCGATTGGCGATTATAGCACGCGATCGGCTCTAGTGCGACAAGCGGAACATTGCCTCCGTGCATCAAGTGGGAGGTTGCGGGAAAGTGCTATTCGACCAGGGCGACGTCGATCGCTTTGAGCGAAAAATAGGCGTCCATGACTTGTTTGACGATCGGACCTGCGGTGATTGCGCCTTCACCGCCGTTGTAGACGAAGGCAACCACGGCGATTTCGGGGTTCTCGAAGGGGGCATATGCGGTGTACCAGGAGTGGGTTGGCCAGGCGCCGGGTTTACATAAGCCCATGTTGTAGGCAACAGTGTCGCAGAATTCTCCCGTACCGGTCTTGCCGGCGGAAGAGATATTCTCAAGATTGGCATAGCCATGCGCCGTGCCTTCTGTGACCACCAAGCGCATACCCTGTTGGGCCAGCTCGAGCACGTGTGGATCGACGATGATGTCCGGGGAAAGTATCCCCTGATCCCGCCGTTCATCGATGATGAACTGCCGCAGATCCGCGGGAAGTGTGGGGCAGTCGGCGCCGATCTCATCCAGGGGTGTAATGACATCGTCGGCGATGTCCCAGAGCACACAGGGGTCGTACTGGTATATCACGTTACCCTCACCATCGAGCACTTCTTTGATCACGTGCGGCCACATGACTTTACCGCCGTTGGCGATCGTGACGATAGACGTGAGCACCTGCAAGGGGGTTGCGGCCACAAACCCCTGGCCGACGACGGTGTTGTACGTATCCCCGGTTGACCAACCTTCACCAAGATTGATACGTTTCCAGTCCTCGTTGGGAATTAAACCGCGGACTTCTCCGGGCAAGTCGATACCCAGGGGAGCACCGTAACCAAGTGCGGGCGCATAACGATTGATCCCCGAGACTCCAAGTCCTTCTTCTACCTCGCCCGGATATCCGCCGCCGATTTTGTAGAAGTAAACGTTGCAGGAGTACGCAATCCCATGCACGAAATCGACGAGGCCGTGACCTTCTTCTTTCCAACAGACGAAATCCTTCGCCTTCCCGGGATCGTTGGGGAAATAGCGGTTGGTGATGGTGATCTTGCCCGGGTCGTTGAGCTGGCGCTCGGGTGTAATCACGCCTTCATTGAGCGCGCCAACGGCCGTCACCATCTTGAACGATGAACCCGGGGGGAATACATCGGCGATGGCGTGATTCACGAGCGGTTTTCCCCGATCGTCCCGAATCAGTTGAAAATAGTAATCTTCCGGGATGTAGCGGGCGAAACGATTGTTCTCGTAGGAGGGAAGCGAAACCATGGCGAGTATTTCACCCGTGCGCGGATCCATGGCGATGACGACGCCGATCGGGGTTCGCTCTTCACCTGCGTAGCGGTTGATGAATTCCATCCGGTTGCTGAGCGCTGCCTCGGCGGACGCCTGCAGGCGTGTGTCGATCGTCAGACGCAAGTTGTTGCCGGGAACAGGTTGCGTGACTTCTCCGACCTCTCGCAGTTGCCGTCCGGCGACGTCGATTTCGACTTGCTTGATTCCGTTTTGGCCGGCCAGAATTTCTTGATACATACCGACGTAAACGCCTTGAAAGTCACCCTGATCGATCACCGATCCAAATCCAAATTCGATACCGGAGTAGCCGATCTTGTCGCGTCCGGCGACAAATCCGTTTTCGGTGTAATACGGCTCGAAGATGGCCGGGATCGGACCTAGGTAACCGATCAATGCCGAGGTCAATGCTCCCGTGGTGTAGTCCCGCACGGGGGTAATTTCGATGCTAACACCGGGCAAGTCGATCGATTCTTCACGCAAAATCCGCGCCGCCGTCTCATCAATGTCACAGGCTATGGGCCAGGCATCGTAGGGGCTGTTGGTGAGCCCTTCTTCTACGAATTGCCGAATTCCACGGCCGGGGACGCAACGCGCTGCAGGCGGGCCTTCTTGGTCGATCGGTACTCCCGTGATTTCGGATAACCGTTGGTAGATGGCTTCGATTTCCGCGTTGCTGTCGGGAAGAAGGGCGGGTGTGATGACCACGTTGAAGGATGGAATGTTGCGTACCAGTTGGAAACCGTTGCGATCGTAGATTATGCCGCGAGCCGCAGGGGAATTCACGGTTTTAAAGCGGTTATCGTCCGCCTGCGCCCGGTAAGTCTCACCTTCGACGATTTGCAAGGTAAACAGGCGCACGAAAAAGAAGGCGAACGTTACCAGGATGATGAGGTAGGAGAGTCGAATCCTCGATCTGGGTATATTTGATTCATTACCGATGGACATGCGTCATCCGCCTTAGAGTTCGACTTCTTGTGGGAAGAGACGGTAATGCAAGGCTGAAGCAAGTTGTGAGGCCGGTAGGGCGATGACGACGTTTAAAAATGTACTGGGCAGGATGATACGACGGAATACATACGCAAACGAAATGTCTTGCGCCAGAATCATGATCATGAACGTGCTCAGCATGTGATACGTCAGTGATGCAACCAACATGACTCCCAAGGGCATTAACAAATGTGCCTCCCAAAACCGTCCTTCCAAGAAGGATACCAGAAATGTAACAATGAGGAGAATAAGCGCGCTGCTCCCGAAGGGTAACCCGGAAAGCAAGTCAAGCGCAAAGCCGCCGATCACGCCCAACACCATGGCTTCCTCGCTGCGTCGTGTGAGACTCCATGAGACAACGGCAACAAGCACCAGATCGGCTCGGCCATCGAGCAGCTCGAAATAGCCCATCAATACGGACTGGAGAATAGCAAGCAAGGTCAATAATGGAATCCCAATAACGTAAGCCATCGTCGTCTTTTTACGGAGCGGTCAGTTCTATGGGAATGGGTTGGAAATTGGTGATAACCAACACGATGTGCAGCGAGTCGAAATCGACGCTCGCCTGGACGCCCGCTTGTTGGAAGAGTTCGTAGTCACGCCGTCGAACGTTTATAATCTGACCGACGGGTATGTCGGCAGGGTAGTTGTTGCCCAGCCCGGATGTGAGCACCAGCTCCCCGATGGTAATTTCGGCGTTCTGATCGATCAAATCCACCGATAATTCGCCGTTGAATTCCGCTTTCAACACACCATCCGTCCTGGCCAGCTGCAGCGTGACGTTGACCGCAGCTTCGGGATCTGTGATCAATTGAACGCGTGAGGCGGTGGGGAAGACTTCGGCGATGCGTCCCACCAAACCCCTTTCCGTAACCACGGGCATGCCCTGGCTGAGGTTCGAATCCGAACCGCGGTCGATCCAGATGGAGCGGATGAAAGGGCTGGGATCGCGGCCGATTACGTTTGTTGCGATCGAGCGGCTTTCCGGCTGAGAACGGGCATAGTTGAGCAGCGAGGCAAGGATTTCGGCTTCTGCCGCTTGTTCACGCAGGGTAATGATCTCTTGTTCCAATCGAGCAACCTCGCTCTGCAGCCGGGATACCTCCGCCTGCAGTGAGGCGATGTCGCGCGGCGCCGTAAGTGTGTCGCGAATGGCGGACACGCGCAGGGCGATCCAGGCTTGCACGGCGCTGATCGGGCGCGAGAAAAAATCCCGCACGGGGGCGAAATACCCGCCGATGCTGATGATCATGATTCCGATCGTAATCAATGCCAAAGTTCCGGCGACAAGTGAACGAGAGTTTGATCGATTCATCAGACGATTTTTCGGAAGATCGAGCCTCGACTCAGAAGGCTACGCCTTCTGTTGTCGACGGTCAAGACCGACGAGGAACCGGCCCAGGTTATCGAGGTCTTCGAGCACCAGGCCAGCACCGCGGGCTACACAGGTCATCGGGTCTTCTGCATTCCAGACGCGCATGTGAAGATCGTTGGAGAGGCGTTCGGTCAGGTTTTGAAGTTGGGATGTTCCACCGGCCAGACAAATACCATCTTCCATCAGATCGGAAATTAACTCGGGTGGGATTTCGTCCAAGGCATCTCGTATGGTTTCTACGATGATGTTCACGGAACCGGACAACGCTTCGCGAATCTCGACGGACGAAATCTCCACGGCTTCCGGCAGGCCACGCACCAGGTTGCGCCCGCGAACGCTCATCGTTTTTTCTTCCTTGAGTGGGTAGGCAGAACCGATGTTGATTTTCAATTGTTCGGCCATGCGTTCCCCAATGAGCAGGTTGTACTTGTTGCGGATGTAGTTCATGATGTCCTGATCCATCTCATCACCAGCAACGCGTAAGGAACGTGAAACGACGATGCCGCCCATGGTAAAGACGGCAAGTTCGGTCGTACCGCCGCCGATGTCGACGATCATCGACCCACGCACTTCGCTGATTGGGAGCCGGGCACCGAGTGCGGCGGCGGTCGGTTCTTCAATCAACAACGCTTCTCGGGCGCCGGCGGCCATGGCGGCGTCGTAAACGGCGCGTTTTTCAACTTCTGTGGCTCCACTGGGTATCCCGACGACAACTCTTGGCCGAGGCACGGGGGAAATGCTTTGTTCGTGGGCTTTGGCGATGAAGTATTCCAGCATGCGCTCGGTGATCTCAAAATCGGAGATCACGCCGTCCCGCAAAGGACGAATCACGACCACGTTGTTCGGTGTACGTCCAACCATTTGCTTGGCTTCCGCGCCGATGGCTAAGGGGCGCTTGGTCTTCTTCTCGATGGCAACCCAGGAAGGCTCGTTGATGACGATGCCTTTGCCGCGCACATTAACGAGTGTGTTCGCCGTCCCCAGGTCGATTCCGATGTCGAGAGAAAAGAGTCCAAGCAGCCAATTCAGGGGGTTTAATGCCACAGTACGTGTACCTCCGTGAGGCCAGTTCCAGATTATAGCACAGACAAGTTTAACCTTTTGCAACATCGATGTCTATAGTTATGTAAAACGATATCTATACGCTCGTTCTACGATGCTATAATCGCTTCGATATGGACGTCTGTCGAGAAATCGCGCTTTTCATCGATCAAGAAGAGCTGTTGCAAGAAAAGCAGGAGCTCGTGGCGGCTGTCTCCGGTGGGCCGGACAGTCTCTGCCTGCTGCATTGTCTGCATCGCCTGGGTTATCGTCCAATCGTGGCGCATCTCGATCACCAGCTGCGGGAGGAGAGCGTTTCGGAGGCCGAATTCGTCCGTCGGATTGCGGAGCGGCTCGGACTGGCGTATGTATCCGAGAAAGCCGACGTCACCGCTTTCGCCGAACAAGGTGCTTCGGTCGAGGAAGCCGCTCGCATCCTGCGCTATCGCTTTCTGGTTCGTGTAGCTCGGGATTACGGCGTTAACGCCATTGCCACGGGACATACTTCCGACGACCAGGCAGAGACAGTGTTGATGCACTTTCTGCGCGGGTCCGGTCCTTCGGGATTGCGCGGCATGTTGCCCAAGACACCGCTCAGCGAGTGGGTCGGGATCACGCAAGACGAGGGCAGTGGATTGTCGCTGATCCGACCGCTGCTTTGCCTGACTCACCAACAAACGCTGGATTACTGTGAATCCCAGGAATTGTCACCCATTGTGGATGCCTCGAACCTCGATCCGACGTATTACCGAAATCGGCTGCGACATCATCTCATGCCGATCCTCGAAAACTACAATACGGAAATCCGCAAGGTATTGAATCGCACTGGTCGGGTGATGGCAGCGGAAGCGGCCTGGCTTTCAGAGACCGTCGCGGAACATTGGCCGTCCATTGTCAGTTCCCAAGGGGAGTATGCGCTCGCGCTGCAAACGGCAGGATTCTTGTCCCTGCCGCTCGCGCTGCAGCGGGCGGTCATGCGTGAGATGATCTACAGGTTGAAACCCACGTTACGAGATGTGGGTTTTGAGGCCGTAGAAAGCGCACGACGTTTCGTGCAAGCGCAACAAGCGGGCAAGCGCATTCATTTGGTCGGAAATCTGACTTTAACCCGCTTAGCGGACAAATTTCTGCTCTTCGACTCGGAGTCGGAGCCCCAGTATTCGGCGTATCCACAAATCGTTCCCGGTGCTCAATTTATCCTGCCCATTCCGGGGAAAGTGGATCTCGCCTGCGGATGGACCGTGGAAGCATCGCAAATGCCCCTGACCGAAAATCTGAGCGAGGCGGTGCTTAACGACGAGAACGGCAAAACGGTAGCGATGGAGGCCTCGAAAGTCGATACGCCTCTAGAAGTTCGAGGGCGAAAACCCGGTGATCGGATTCGGCCACTCGGAATGAGCGGAACGCTCAAGGTGGCGGATCTCTTCATCAACCGTCGCATCCCACGGTTGGTACGGGAAAGGTGGCCGCTGGTCGTCGGAGGAGGCAAAGTGCTTTGGGTCGCGGGGTTAAGGATGTCGGATGATGTACGTCTCACGCAGCAGACGGAAGAAATCGTGATGCTTCGACTGCGCGATCCCGCTCATGATGGGACCGATTCTTCCACCGCGGGTGGATAAAATCTTGACTCGGATTCGGGGCGTAGCTATAATCCCGCGAGATAAAAACTAAGCTGTGAAAACAGCGTATGTGTTCCAGATGGTTTCTACGATTACGAAGATAATGTTTTATATTATAAGGCGGGGTAAGCACCTGAAGACTCCGGGCAAAGTCGAAATATCAGCAGTTGCAACCCGAAAGGCACGCCCTGCGTGCCTTATTCTTTACATCCCTTTCTTGTTGACGAGGGTATAGCTTTCTTGCCGATCGGTGTAAACCTCTTAGTGACACGATCGCGTTCCGGTATTACGGTAATCCAAAGGAGGAGGGAACTATGGTGAAAGAAGTGTTGAAAAAGGTGAAAGAGGACAACATCAAGTACGTATGTCTGCAGTTCACTGACGTAACAGGTGCGGTCAAGAGTGTGGATATTCCTGCTTCCCGCGTCGAAAAGGCACTGAAGGAAGGTGTTTGGTTCGACGGTTCATCCGTGCATGGCTTTGCCCGTATTCAGGAGAGCGACATGCGTCTCCTGCCCGATGCGAATACATACGCAGTGCTGCCCTGGTCTCAACCCGAACGGCGGAGAGCACGCTTGTTTTGCGATATTTATCAGCCGGATGGATCGTTATTTCCGGGCGATCCTCGGGGAGTGCTTAAAAGTATCCTGCAAAGGATTGAAGACCGGGGATGGAAAGCCAACATGGGACCCGAACCTGAATTTTTCCTGCTGCGCCGCAATGGTACGGACAGCATCAATCCAGTGCCCCACGATGTCGGCGGCTACTTCGACTTTTCTGCCAGTGATGAAGCGCAACGTGTCCGCACCGAATTGATGCTGGGACTATCGAGTATGGGTCTAGAAGTTGAGATGGGGCACCACGAGGTTGCTCTCGGGCAGCACGAAATCGATTTTCGCTTCGCCAACGCCCTGCACGCTGCGGACAACGTCGTCACGTTGAAGTACACCATCCGTGCTCTCGCGGCGAAGTATGGCTTGATCGCCACCTTCATGCCCAAACCGATTTTCGGCATCAACGGATCGGGAATGCACACACATCAGTCGATCTTTTCCACGAAGGGCGAAAATCTCTTCTTTGATGAAAATGATCCGTTCATGCTTTCCTCCATTGCCTATGGCTACATCGCGGGACAGATCCAGCACGCACGAGCGTTGGCCGGAATCGTTGCGCCCACTGTGAATTCCTATAAACGCATCGTGCCCGGCTACGAGGCGCCGGTGTACGTATGCTGGGCGCAGATCAACCGCTCGGCGATGATCCGCATTCCGAAGTATTCGGGTCAGCCCGACTCGATTCGCGCCGAACTCCGCTTCCCGGATCCAACATGCAATCCCTACCTTGCTTTCGCCTGCATGCTTGCTGCCGGGTTAGATGGGATCGAACGAAAACTTGAATGCCCCGAACCGGTCAACAACGTGAATATCTACGAAATGTCGCAAGAAGAGTTGACCGCCAGGAATGTCGGCCAATTACCCGGATCCCTTGGCGAAGCATTGGATGAGTTGGATAAGGATGAGGTATTGAAAGATACGCTGGGCGAAGAAGCCTATGAGGCGTTCGTACGAGCGAAGCGCGCAGAATGGGACGAATTCCGCACCAAAGTTATGGATTGGGAAGTTAAATACTACTTAGAGACGGCGTAGTTTTGCCTCTTTCACCCATGCGAGTCGAGGTTGAGGGGTATTAGAACTGAAGGGGATTGAAATCCGTCCCCCGGTCGAAATAGTCTTCACCTTCGACTCGTTTGAGTGTGTTGACAATCTTGTAGGTCAGCGGCGTTGCCAATGCTTCGTAGCCGCTCTTGAAAAGCCATTGGCTCACGATCATGCCCACCAATATGGAAGCTGGGAGGGAGTAGAAAGCGATGGTGATGAAGATCAGTGAGTCGATGCCCTCACCTACAAGGGTCGAAGCGATCGTCCGAATCCAGAGGAAACGGCCTTCTGTGGTCAGCTTGAGTCGGGCAAGCACGAGGGCGTTTAAAAATTCGCCGGCGAGGTATGCCAGAAACGAGGCAAGCAGCAGCCGGGGAGTGAAACCCAGAATCGCCTGGTAGGCGCGCGTCGCTTCATCAGTGCTGGTGTAAACGCCGGCGGTCCATATCGGGTCAGCGGGGAGCAGGCCGCCAATCCATATCGCGGCCACGGCCAGAAGGTTGCACCCAAATCCGATCCAGATCGCCTGTCGGGCACGGGCGTAACCGTATACTTCGGTCAGAACGTCCCCGAAAATGTAAGCAATGGGGAATAAGATCACCGCAGCCGGCAGGGTGATATTGAAAACGGTGAACAGCTTCACGGCGATGATGTTCGATACGATCAACGTCGTGACGAAAACCGCGAGTACGGTCGGATACCAACGATATTTGTGCATTTCAGCCCAACTCTCCGCGCTTTCCGTGTTCGCAATCGACGCTGATGGCGATACCACCGCGTATGTTGAACTCGCCAACCACCCGACACCAGTGGGGATCCAACGCTTCGACGAGATCGTCCAGAATCGTATTCGTCACGTGTTCGTGAAAGACCCCTTCATCTCGAAATGACCATAAATACAGCTTGAAGGATTTTGATTCAAGGATTTTCTGATTGGGGATATATTCGACGTGAATCACGGCGAAGTCAGGTTGACCCGTCGCAGGGCATAAGCAGGTAAATTCTTCCGATTCCAAGCGCACCAAATAGCGGCGTTCGGGATGGCGATTGGGGAATGCCTCCAGCTTCTTACTCGGCTGCGAGCCTTTTCCGAGCAGCGTGAGTCCTTCCAAATCTTTGGCATCCGTCATGTGTGCCTCCCTTCGACGGCTTTGGGCCGTCGACTGCGAATTTGCTCCCAGGTGCGACAGTATGCGCAGGTATCCGCTGCCGTCGTCGGCTGCCCGCAGGATTGGCATACCCGAAGTTCACGGAGGTCGTCGGAGCTGCCCTCACCGAGAAATCCGGATTCCTTCGCTCGCAGGAAAGAGAGGAAGAAGGACAGCTTCGCGCCCGGCTGTTTAGCTTCCATGGTGTTGAGCAGTTCCTTGTAATAGAGCGAGGTTGCCCCCGTTGCGTAAGGACACTCGTCGTGAATGTAATCGATTCCCCGCAGCAGCGCATAGGCAGCCGTTTCCCTCTCATAAAAGCGAAAGAACGGTTTGACCTTACGGGCTAATCCGGAACGCGCTTCGAGAACCGGACTTTGCCGCATGAGGTATCCGGTCGCCCAATTGATCGTATTGCCGAAAAGCACAGCGGCTTCGTCGTCTAAATTGTGCCCCGTGACGAGCACACCGTAATCCTGTTCTCGTGCGATTCGATTGAGGATATGCCGTTTGGCGAGGCCGCATACAGAGCACGGTCTGCCTTGTCCACGCAAGGTCAGTCGAGACGCTTCTGGAATCGAGAATCCTTCCAACGCCTCAATGGCCACAACCTGTAAACTCAATTTGCGGGTTTCGGCGAAGGTTTGCGCACACTGCTGGGACTTCAGGGAATAGTCCGTTCCGTTGTCGATACCCAGGTTGATATAGAGACCATCGGCATGGTATCCCAATCGGTCGAGAACGTCCCAGAGGCTCAAGGAATCCTTTCCACCCGAGACGGCGACAAGGATTCGTTCATCCTTTGCGAACATGCTGTATTTTTCAATGAAGCGCTGCGTTTGCTGCGGGATCCAATCGAGGAAATGTTCTTTGCACAAGCCCAACTTGTGCTGTCGCATGTTGATCACGGCTTTAACGCCGCATTTTTTACAATTCATGGATTAATACCGGCCCATCAGGACTTATTCGTATTCGGAACCGCCAGAGATCACGGCGATCAAACGGATTTGCTCGCCGTCATTGAGAATCTCATCGTCTGTGATGAGTTCCCCATTTCTGGTAATGAGAACCGTCTCGGGCAGCACATCAATTTTCCTCAGTGCGTCTCGAGCCGTCATGCCCGCACGCACTTTGTACACTGCATCGCGTAACTCAATCGATATCGGCATATTGAACCCAATTTCTCCCGGATTGTACCCAGCCGTCTGGGGTGAGTCAATGAAAGTTGAACCTGGCGACGAAACGGAGGGGATTGATTCTATGTATCAAGGCGCGTTTGTCGATCCTTCGCCCACCAATCGCTGTTCTTCTGTATACATGGCATTGAAAGCGGCGATGGCGATCGCCAGCATGTCGTCATCCGGTTCTTCTGTGGTCATGTTCTGGAGCCAGAGATTTGGGGTCGTGAGGATTTTCGCCAGGGAATGGTTGCGTATTTTCCCCGTGAAGCGGATGTACTCATAGGCCAGCGAAGCGAGCAGGGGGAGTAGAAGCAGGCGGCTTGTGATTCGAGCCAGCATGGGCAATGGACCTATGGCGCTGAAAAGCAGGATCGAAAATACAAACACGGTGAGTAGAAACGCCGTTCCACAGCGTGGATGCTGGCGGGAGTAGGGCCGCACGTTTTCCACGCTCAATTCGGCGTCGTCTTCGAAGGCGTTGATCGTTTTATGTTCTGCACCGTGATACATGTAGACGCGGCGAATATCCGCAATGCCTCGAATGGCTGCGAGGTAGGCAAGCAGCAATCCCAGGCGCACGATCCCTTCAAGAAGATTGGATTGCCATGCGTTCCAGGAAAGAAATCGTTCCGTAAGGTAGGCGAATCCGATCGGCAGGAGCATGAAGACGGCTACGGCAAACAGGAGCGAGGGCACGAGCGTAAGGGCAAGCATTTTCCCTTCGATTTTCTCACCTTCCGGTACTTGAATGTTCGCCGAGAACACGAGCGCTCGAATACCGAGGGCGAGCGCGTCCCAGAGCGTAATCAAACCGCGTATAAAAGGCAATTGAGCGATTCGGCTCTGATAAATTTTGCCGAGTTCTTCGGTTTCAACGACGATGGATTTGTCCGGCGCGCGAACCGCCATGGCGCAAATCCGTTTTCCGCGCATCATCACGCCTTCGATTAAAGCCTGGCCGCCATACGACGGTAATCTTTCTTCCATGTTGTTCTTCATCTCCCGATTGCCTTATTCTTTTACCGCTTCGAATAAGTAATGAATGTAGGTTTCGATGCCACGGTTAAACGTAGGGATGTGTTGTTTCTCGTTGGGGGCATGCAGGTTGTCGTCGGGTAAGCCGAATCCCATGATCAGGCTTTCCAATCCCAACAGCTCTTGAATGATGCCGACGACGGGAACGGAACCGCCCTGGCGCTGGAAGACGGGATCCTTCCCCCAAACTTCCCGAAAGGCTCGAATTGCTGCCCGCACGGAAGCCGAGTCGCGCTCACTGATCGACGGGTGGCCGCTCGATAGGTCCTCCAATTCCCAGGTCACGGTTGGCGGGGCGTTCTCGGAGAGGTAAGCCTCCACTGCCGCTTTGATCTTCGCCGGATCCTGGTCGGGTACCAGGCGCAGGGAGAATTTCGCCATGGCTTTCGCAGGCAGCACGGTTTTCGAACCCTCACCTGTAAACCCGCTCAACAGGCCGTTTACGTCCAGCGTGGGGCGTGCAGTGGCTCGCTCCGCGGCAGTGTAACCCTCTTCGCCGAAAAGGACGGGAACCCCGGTCTGCTTGAGCCACCAGGAATCCGGCTTGGCGACCATCTCCCGACGGTCTTCATCCGTTAACGGACGAACGTCGTCGTAAAATCCGGGAAGGGTGACCCTGCCGCTTCCGTCGCGCAGCCCTGCGATCAGCTCGCAAAGCACGTTGGCTGGATTATCGATCGCACCGCCAAACAAACCGGAATGCAAATCGCTTTTTGCGCCCCGCAGGCGAAGTTCGAAATAAGCCAAACCGCGCAAAGTATACGTGAGAGAGGGGGTTTCAGGATCCAGGATACCTGAGTCGCAGTTCAAACAAAATGTGCTGGAAAGGGTATCCTTGTGATCGCGGATAAAGTCGGCGAGATGGGGTGAGCCGACTTCCTCTTCTCCTTCGAGCATGAATTTGAGATTCACGGGAAGACGAGAAGTGCTCTGGATGGCCTTCACCGCAGTAAGAAAGGCGATCATCTGCCCTTTCATGTCGGAGGCGCCCCGAGCGTACAGATTTTCCCCACGTACCTGGGGATCGAAGGGATCGCTTTCCCATTCCTCCAGGGGTTCCGCAGGTTGTACGTCGTAATGACCGTAAACCAGGATAGTTGGACTCTCGGACTTGGCATCTAGGTACTCGGCGTACACCACAGGATGACCACCTGTTTCGATCGTTTTCGCGACTTTGCAACCCAGATCGCGCAGTTTGTCGGAGAACCACTCGGCCGCTCGATCAACGTCGGATTTATTTTCCGGCAGCGTGGAAATCGAAGGTATGCGCAGTATGGTCTTGAAATCATCGAGTGCGGCGTCTTGGTTTGTACGAGCCCAATTGATGGCAGACTCTCTGTCGGACATGTGTGAACTCCTTACAGCCGAGTTGTATATCTGGTGTATCGCATTTCACGACACAACTGGGGCATGGCTATAATTTGCAATTCAATACGAAAGTTATGGAACGAATTATAATGGGTAACAGCGTTTCAACACATCACACCAATTCTACCACTTCCAAATCCCATCATTCGTGCGGATCATTTTTCCTGGAAACGTTGAGCACGGTTAACTTTCGTATGTGCCAAATTTCACGATATGTGATAGGTTTAACGTCTATCGGCTGGTCGTCTCGGGGTGCTATCATTCGTGAATGCAATATAATGGAGGACAAACGGGGTAACATCTATGGAATTGCCCGTCGTCAATCCGTCTGAAGGAGATCTGCCGCCCGAAGAAGTCCGAATTCGGACGGTGTCGATTGACGTGCAAGCGGATCGTCGCCGAGTACGCATTTCGATTGAGCTGACGCCGTTTCAAAGTCCCCCTGATCTTGCGGTGATGATTACAGATCGCGATCGTAGAGAACTGGTCAGTACGAATATCATCGGCGCCATGAACAGTAAATTATCGTTTACCATGCATCTTCCCGAGCTCAGGCCTTCGAGTGATTGCATGCTTCATGCAGCAGTGGAATATCAGCAGCAGGGAAGAACTGACGAGATGGAGAAGGCTTTTTCGCTAACCAGCACGTCGTCTGCAGCAGAAGATTGAGGGGCGGATGGCAAGATACAGCTCCGTTCTACGGCACGCAATTACGCCACTGAGCTTCGATGTCGAATCCAAGGTGCATCGGGAGCACCTTGTCGATGAAATCCACGCGAACATTCCCCGCAAACTCATTATCGTGGCAGCCCCAGCAGGGTATGGGAAAACGACGCTGCTCGCCGATTTTACCAATCACACCGAATTGCCGGTTTGCTGGGTACGTCTTTCGGCGTTGGATCAAGACTTATTTCATTTCGCCATGGTGCTCTCCAGCTCGCTGCAGCGACGTTTCAGGCGGTTGCAGGGGACGATTGATTTCAACTCGATTTCGGGTTATTCGCCTGAAGCCCTCGCACGCATGTTTGTCGAAGTGATCGATGCCAATATTAACGAGACCTTCGTCATCGCCCTGGATGACATTCATTGGATCAACAAATCCAAACCGATTCTGTCTTTTCTGGATCGTTTCCTGGAAGAACAGCCCGAACAGGTAACGCTCATCGCTTTGGGGAGGGAAGTGCTCGAGGTGTCCCTGGCAAAGTTCATGGCGGAGGGTAATCTGATTGGCTTTGGTCCGCAAGACCTGGCTTTGTCGAAAGAGGAAATCATTCAGCTGGCGCACATCCAATCCGATTTGGATATTGGTGAGGACGCTGCAGAGCGGTTGCGGCACGATACGCGTGGTTGGATAACGGGCGTGATCCTTTCGGCGGAATTATCGGGTAGAGGGCTGCATGCGTTGAAGATGAGCTCGCGGCCAATGGTTTATGAATACCTGGCGTCGGTCGTGCTGAATCGGCAGCCGGACGATCTGCGTCGTTTCGTGCTAGACACTTCGGTTTTTCCGGTCATGACGGTGGAGGGCTGTAATTATTTACTGCGGCGCGACGATAGTTCCGCCATGCTGGCTCGCATCGTCAGCCGGGGGTTGTTCGTCACGGCGACGGAGGACAGTCCACGAACTTACGAATACCACCCGCAATTCCGTGAATTTCTATTGGAAACCCTCCTGGGTGGAGATGCCAGACATCACAAACGCTTGCTCATCCGTGCGGCGAAATACCTGGCCGATCACGATTCCCCTGAGTACGCCGTCGAACTTTTCTGCGACGCCGGAGAAGGTAAGAGTGCTGTTGAACTGGCCGAAAAACGTGCCCGCGAGATGTTTGTCAGCGGGCGTTGGCAAACCCTCGAAGTATGGGCGAGACGGCTTGAAGAGATTGATTCTCCCGCTCTGCGCGTGCTGCTGTTCCTCGCGGCGAAATATACCTATCAGGGAAGGATCGAGGAAGCGGAGCAAATCCTCGATCAAGCGAAGACAATGCTGGATCTGGATTCGCCTAAAAACGTGCGCGCGTATTACGAAATCCTTCGCGCCCACATCTCACTTCGTAGAGGATCATACGAGGTGGTTATCGAAATCGTCGAGCGCGCGGAGAAAATTTTAAAACCATCCGGCAGACGATTGCAGAAAGCAGAATGTTATCGATTGCGTGCATGGGCATCCTCACGCCAGGGAGATCTACATTCAGCTGAATCCTATTGTGCGAAGGCGGTTGCATTACTGCGGAAGTCGGACGATCCATTGGAGTTGGCTTACGGTTTAATCGATCAATCCACAATGCAGATTGCCCTGGGCAAATCGTCGGAAGCGTACGCTACGACGAAGCAAGCACATCAAATCCTGCTGCAGGATGGCGCCCCACTGCCACTGTCGGTTTCCTTCATGAATCTTGCGCACGATTCGCATCAGCGTGGCGAGTATGAAGAGGCAATGGAGCTGTACAATGAAGGTCTCAAATATGCACGTCAGGCGGCTAGCCCACCGCAAGAAGCTTTAATTCTCTTCGGACAAGCGGATTTATTTAACGATCTCAACCTCGCCCTGCAAGCCGCAGAGCTTTATGGTCTGGGATTGGATATCGCCATACATTTGGATGATTTTCAGCATATCCGTTATGGCTGCGTGCAGACGAGTGTCCTGCATCGCAGGCGCGGGGGAAGCAGCCTGGCGCATGATTGGCTTCGACGTGCAATGAACCTCGAGAAAACCAGCGATTTGACGCCGGAAATTTTGATCCAGTTGGCGGCCCTCGAATCGATGGTCAGACCTCAACAGGCTGTGATGAAGCTTAAATCGATCGTCTCCATGGAAAACGAAGTCGATGTTGGGATCATCACGTTGGGTCTCTATTTTCAATCGCGAGCGCAATATGCAATCGGGAATCGGGAGGAAGCCCAGAATACACTCAAACGTGCCCTCGATTGGGCAAACACCAACGGAACCGAGCAATTGCTGTCAGCAGAATTGTCTTTCGATGACGCTTTTCGTGAGTTTGCCAGAACTCGTCTGACCGGTCACCCGTCACTTTCAGTAGCCCTGCGCAGAGTGGAGACGATGCGAGCCGTCGCACAACATTACCGCAATATTGGCGAAGAAAAGGATCTTCGAGGTGTACGGCTTGTGTTTAAAGCATTCGGGGATGCACACGTTATCAAGAATGATACCCAGATTACGGATCTGAAACCGCTTGCCCGGGAAGTGTCGTTTTATTTGATCGACCACCAGCATGTTGACCGGGATGTGCTCCTGGAGACTTTCTGGCGACACCATCCTCCTGGCCGACAAGTGGCGAATCTGCATACGGCTGTGTACAGCCTGCGGCGAGTTCTTGGCCGTTCGACAATTCTGCACGAAGGGTCGGTTTACTTGACCAATCCCGATATCCCCATTGAATACGATGTGGCTCGATTTGAACGAGCTACGTCGGTGGCGGAGAGCCTGCCGATCGGTGATCCTCGCCGTATGTTCGCCCTCACAGAAGCGATCAACTCATACACAGGGTCCTTCCTATCGGAATTCGATTCAGATTGGGTCACCGAACGGCGCCGGGATTTGGAACTCCAGTATCTTGACTTGTTGGCGCAGCACGCCGAAGAGGCGCTGATCCGCGATCAACCGTTAAGAGCGGTGAATACACTTCGTCAGGCCCTGCAGATCGACCCCCTTCGTGATGATACCAACATCCAATTTCTGGAAGCCCTGGGGCGATTAGGCCGGCGCAGTGAAGTCGTAGCCCACTATCAGAAATATGTGAGTCTGCTCTCGATGGAACTGGGACTAGATCCGCCGAAAACGGTCCGTGATCTGTACGCTCGCCTGATTAAGTAAACGGCGCTGTTTTTAGGTTTCGCTTTTCTAAATTTCTGGAGAACTGTCATCGTCTGACCGCCAAGTAGTAAAAAATCGTCAATCCCCCATTGATCGCTGTGGCCTGCAATTTGCATCCCATCCGGCACGACCATTCAACTCCAGTCCAATGTAATTATGATCCGGTCTGAAATGCTTGAATCGTCCATCTTTTGTTGATTGTCGTTGAGAATCTGTTGAGTACTTTATTGTAGAGTAATAAGCAGAGAGAGAACACAATCATAAGGAGGTTGCCATGCCGAATGTACGCTGCGTTCGCGGTGGTGGTCTTATTGGCGGGGGCTAGATTTTTAGCCGTTTATATTTGAATCACACCAATAATACGCCTGGCAGCGAGGCGAAGTGACTTGCTGCCTTTTTATTTTCTAGACCTTACGATATTCAGGAGGTTTTTAAAAATGAGTATGCAAAGTCTAAATCAGCTCGTGGCACGTTCGATTATCGATCCAGGTGTCGTGCAGGCTTTTACATCCGGCAACATGTCTGAAATCCTGAACGGAATGGATTTAACACCCAAACTTCGAGCTGATCTCGGTTGTCTCGAAGCGAGTTCGTTTGTGGAATTTGCGATCAAAGCATACCGAATTGTAAAAGCCGCGGAGATAAAACCACTCCAAATCGATTTGCCTTCTCCGATTACAGGCTTGATTTCGGATCAAGATCGTGCAGAAGGTGAACAAGCTGCATGATCGCTTGCACGAAGAAGGAGCGGGAGTGGTTCTTGCAGAACATCGCACAGGGACTTGTGGATTATCTCGGTGTGATGGAACCTCCCGTACCAATCGAAGATCTGCTTAAGAATCCCCCGGCATTATTCGATGCGGATTTCGGCGTCGTAGAAATGAACTCCGAGCTATGGGACGCTACGTTCGCGCGGCTGCCCGATCAAAGTGGCAAAGTATTCGTCCATACAAACCTCGGACCAGAAGCTCGCCGTTACGCATTGGCGCGGGAGACCTTAAGTGCATTGATAACCAGCAAGCACGGACAAAACATGGGTCTTTTTGAATTGGTTGAATCCCACTTAAGAGAATCTGCGGAATTTTTTGCAAGAATACTGCTCGCGCCGCCGCGTTTGCTACGTCGCTTCTGTTCCGGGGATGGCGCGGTAAAGCGGATTGTAACGGAATTTAAATTACCGATGCACGCCGCTTCGAAACTTTGGGAAGAAATGAGTACAGCCTAGTACGATCATGTAGTACCGCATCGGGAGAGCCGACCTTGGGCCGGCTCTTTTTCTTTCCCAAGTACCTGGATTAAGCGCTCACGGAAATCTTTTCTGTATCTCCTTTTTGGCACCTACCTTGCACGAAATGGCGTGAATGTAGAAGCCAGGTATAATCGCATGCTTGAGGGTGAATATCTTTGACGAATCATGAGACATCTCTAAGCGATACAACATCTGGGGCTCGAAGGACAACGATAAAACCCTGGATTTTTCGATCCTTTCTATTTCTCGCTTTAATCGTTGTTGGTGGGATTGGATGGATAAGCGTTCGAATTCAAAATCGCCTGCGCGACTCGCAAATGGATCCGACGGTAATATCGTTAGCCACTTCGATGGCGTACACCGCAACGCCGAGTCCATCGCTTACGGTTTCTCCTGCCTTGCCGACCAATACTCCGGCGCCTACAAGAACCACATCGTGGGGAACGATCATCTTTTCGGGAAGAGAAAATGGGCGGACACATTTGTGGGCTTATGTTCCGGGCGATTCGAGCCCATCTCGACTGACGGGCGGTGCGTGGGATGACCGTGATCCAGCCGTGAGTCCCGATGGATTGTCGGTTGCATTTTCCTCGCGTCGGAATGGACACTGGGATTTATATGTACTCGACTTGCAATCGGGTGAAATCCGACAGCTATCCAACACCCCAGGATATGAAGGAAACCCGACATGGTCTCCGGATGGAATGTGGTTGGCGTTCGAGGCTTACTACAATGACAATTTTGACATTTGGATCGTTCCTGTCGATCTCGGACAGGCTCCGATCCAACTCACGATCTATCCGGGTGCGGACCTCAGCCCAAGCTGGGATCCTCAAGGGCGCAGGATTGCCTTTGTTTCCGATCGGGATGGCTCTCCTGATATCTTTCTGGCAAACCTCGATGAACCGGATGATCGTTTTCGCAACATGACCAACACCAAATCGACCGTTGAGAGTACGCCGGTCTTTAGCATCGACGGATCTTCGTTGGCTTACAGTGAAACCTCCTCGGGAATTGATGTCGTCAAGGTGTTTGACATGAACGATCTCGATCGGCCGCCTTACGAAGCCGGGCAAGGCCGTCATGCGGCCTGGTCTCCCGATGGACGATACATGGTCACCATTTTGCGTACGGCGTTGTACCGTCGCTTTCAGGTTTTCGCCCTCGATCATTCCGAAGCAACGGATTTGCCGGTCATGCCATGGGTTGATGTTGATGACGTAACGTGGACGGCGGCAGGGATGCCGGGAGAGATCTACGCCGCCGAACGAATACCGGCCACCGATGCACCGTTGTTGGATACAGCGCTTGACGAACTACAGAACGAGAATGAATTAAAGGACCTTGTTGATCTACCCGGCGTACGCGCCCCACATCCTTCTTTGTCTGAGGCCGTCGACCAGAATTTTCTTGCCCTCAAGCAACGCAGCATTTCAGTCCTGGGATGGGATTTCCTGGAAAGTCTGGACAATGCCTTCGTTGGTTTGAACGATCCGATGCCTCCCGGATTTGCGTACAACGATTGGCTCTACACCGGTCGGGCATTTGCTTTCAACAGCTCGGCGATACAGGCTGGTTGGGTGGAATTCCTTCGAGAGGATTTTGGCGGTCAAACATTTTGGCGGGTTTATGTACTCGCGGCGCTTCAAGACGGCACGCTGGGAGAACCGCTGCGAGAACTGCCGTGGGATTTCGATACGCGTATTAACGGAGATCCGAGCACTTACGATCAGGGTGGATCGCTGCAAGAGTCCATCCCCCCTGGCTATTACGTCGATTTTACGCAGTTGGCCGCCGATTACGGTTTTGAACGACTTCCCGCGCTGTCCAATTGGCGTACGTTCTATCACGGAACGCGCCTCAACGAGTTCGTTCGACGCGAGGGTTTAAGCTGGACAGAGGCGATGTTGGAACTGTATCCCGCCTCGGCACTGGTGACACCCACGCCGTTCCAAACCCCGACAAACACGCCTACACGCACGCCGAAACCGACGGCAACGTCCTGGTGGTGGCGCTGGCGAACCCCGTCTCCAACACCAACGCAGCAGCCGGTATATACCCCCACTGCGACGCCATGAGACGCTTCGGACTCCTTCTGCTTGCGATCGCACTAACGGCGGTTTTGCTCTTCGCCTGTGAATCCGAGGGCGGCGGTATCGCTCATCCCACCGAGTCGAGCGGCGTTGAGCCTCCGCTTTCTGCAACGGCGACACCCTCGGACGCGCAGGATGTTTCGAATCCCATGCTCGGCGACCCGGCCAAGACGCCGTTGCCCGTCGCGTTCCCCACAGTTGAGCCGAGTGAAGAGCTGGATTGGCGGCCGCCGCCTTATCCCGCGCCTTGGGCACTGCGTGCGGAAGACCATTATTTCTTCTGGCGGCCCATTCCTTCAGGACAGGTAAATTGGCCCCATCCTTTTTACCGCTATGGGAGTTCCTATTTCGGCGAATCGGACATCCATACCGGTGTGGATTTGGGCGCCGATCGTGGTGCACCCGTACTCGCGGCCGGCTCGGGTGAGGTGGTCTGGGTTGGCTATGGACTTTACCGCGGCACGGAAGATCCGTCCGACCCGTATGGCCTCGCGGTGGCAATCCGGCACGATTTTGGCTATCGAGGGCAGGAACTCTATACGGTTTACGCACATATGCAAGAGATCTTCGTCTGGGATGGGCAGCATGTAGAGGCCGGTGAGCAACTTGGGACCGTGGGATCCACAGGGCACTCCGATGGTCCTCATCTGCACTTCGAAGTTCGGTTGGGGGAAAATCGTTACTTCAGCACGAGAAACCCCGAATTGTGGATGGTACCTCCCGAAGGCTGGGCGGTGTTGGCCGGACGAATTACGGATACCTATGGGAATCTAATGCCCGAATTTCCGTTGAAAATTCGATCGTTGGAAACGGACAAGAAGTGGGAAGTATGGACGTACGTCCTCACGACGATTCATCCTGATGATTATTACAATGAAAATTTCGTGATCAGTGATTTGCCTGCCGGGCCGTACGAGATAACGATCGATTTCGTAGGCTTTCAATACGTCGCATATTTAACTCTATACGCAGGTGAAACCAACTTCATACTGTTTCGTGGCCGCAATGGTTTCGTCGTTCATCCTACGCCGACGCCGGTCGATCACTCCAGACCTCCCGATCTATAAACAGCGAAAGGGCGAGCTTGATGCGAATGTCGGAAAGCTTTGGGCGCACGCTGCGTCAAGCCCCCGCCGGACACGATCCCTCGACGGCGTACGCCTTACGAGCCGCCCTCGTTCGCTTCATTGACGAGCGGCTTGCATTCCTTCCCATCGGACTGCGTGTAGTCACTAATATTTCTGAAGAACTGCTGCAGGATCACGAGGCGGGCAATCACATTGACGTACCTGGCGATGTCCATTTCGATACGTGGCGGAGATTGATCGATGACGAAATCCAATCGTATCGCCCACTACCACTACGTTTGTTTTCGCATCGTTTTCTGCATTTCTCCGACCATCTAAGTGGCCTTGCCAGTCCGAAATGGGTGCGTGGATTGCAATGGCAGTATGCCGCGGCTTCGGAAATCTCGCTGGCCGAACTGTGTGAGCAATGGTTGGATCGGTGCGAAAGACGGCTAGGTTCACTGGGTCTTCAATTGCAAAGGTTCGAGCGGGGTGAAGGGGCGGTAGGCTGGATTTACCTGTGTGATTTCGGCCCGCAAAAGCTGCTGGCCTGTTCCTCATGCTCCTACATGGCTTCCCAGGCGAGGGCGCGATTTAACCGCAGTGATTTCGCACAGGAAGACCTGCGGACCATGGAGCTCGTTTCGACTCCCGGCACGGACACCATCGAGAGTCTGACGGTGTTCCTCGGGATCCCGGCAGCGAAGACGCTGAAAGCCGTGTTCCTACGCAGCAACGACGGGACTGTCGTATTGGTGCTCATCCGCGGAGATCTGGAAATCAGCCTCGAGAAACTCGAGCGCGTGCTTGGCCGAGGATCGTTGATCCCAGCTACCCGTGAAGATATTGCGCAAATCGGCGCCGTGCCGGGCTATGCAAGCCCCATCAATTTACAGGTTCGCGCTCAAGTAGAATCCGAAGGAGTCCTGGTGGTGGCGGACCTTTCGATTGAACACGGGTCGAATTTCACCAGCGGCGCCAACAAAGCGGGATACCATTTCAGCGGCGTGAATTATCCGCGCGATTTCGAGGTGACGTTACTCGCAGATATCGCCATGCCCAGGGCGGGAGATCGATGCCCGGAATGCGGAAAAGCACTCGAAATACGGTCCGGGATTCGTGTGGGAGATTGGGAAGCGCGTGGGAATGCTTTCCAATTTTCGGACGAAGGCGGAAATCTCGATCATGGCTGGCTGGGCACGGGGATCCTGTACATCGAACCTATCCTCGCGGCTTTGATCGACGTCTATCATCATGAGGGGGTTGCAAATTGGCCGGGTCGATTGGCGCCGTATGATGTCTACCTGGTGGATCTTCGCTCCCCACAAGCGACGAACGAAGTGCTCGAAGAATTGCAAGCAAAAGGGTTGAGCGTGCTGCTCGATGATCGCGAAGTATCACCCGGCGTGAAGTTTACAGATTCCGATCTCTTCGGTTGCCTCTTCCGTATTACAGTCAGCAAGCGCAGCCTGGAACGAGGGGGAGTGGAACTCGTGTGTCGCGCTGGCCAAATAGAGACGATTTACTCCCTTGCAACGGTCGCGGCGGAGGCTGCGGCGTTGAAAAACAAATTTATGTAAAGAATTCTTGACATCTTCTGTTCGCTTATGCTATGCTTCCGAGCGCTGTATTTTCCAGTCTGGAGGAAGAATGATCCGCGAACGAGTCGCTGAGGACGTGCATCTCTTCACGAGCGAAATCTATGCCAAGGTTAATGCCGGGGCAGTAGTTGGTCCGGATTGGTCGGTATTGATCGACACACTTGCTTATCCCGAAGAAACCTTGGAGATTCGGGACTTCCTCGAAGAGCGACTCCAAAAACCGGTACGTTATCTGATCAACACACACTACCATGCGGATCACAGTCTGGGGAATTCATGGTTTCCGAATGCCATTATCGTTGGACACGCACGATGCCGGGAATTGCTGGATACGCTGGGAAGGACGGCATTACTAAACGCACAGCAGCAGAGTAAGGAATTGGCGGATGTACATATCGTTCTTCCAGATGCTGTGTTCGATCAAGGAGGAATCAGTCTGCGCGTTGGGAAACGAACTTTGCGGCTGGTCTATTTGCCGGGACACAGCCCGGACGGTGTGGGAGTTTTGATCGAGGAAGATCGCGTGCTCTTTTCCGGCGACGTTATGATGCCCATACCTTACATTGTCGACGGAGATTACGATACCATGATTGAAAGCCTGAGGCAGATTCCCGCCATGAAATTGGAGAATCTGATTCAGGGGCACGGCGAGGTGGTCTTACGTGGTGAGGTCCGTTCGAAGATTGACAATAACATCAACTACCTCGACCAACTTCGCCGGCATGTTCGTAAGGCAGCTCGACGTCGGGACCCAGAAGAATACTTGATGTCCGTTGACGTCGAGTCTTGCGGCAAGAGCCGTATTTTGTTGAACGGTTTGGCGGAAGAATTGCACATCAGGAATATACTCGCTTTGTATCAGAAATGGTACGAAGAGGAGCAATAACTCCTGTTGATATTTCACAATTTTTTGAGCTACATGGTGAAGATTGCACATCGATGAATGAATATATTCTCGTCTTTGACGGCGGTAGTAAGGGAAATCCAGGTTTGAGCTACGGATCGTATCGGCTTCAGGAAAAGGGGCGTAAACCGTTCCGGCCGATACGGATTGAATTTGGCCACGGAACGAACAACGAAGCAGAATACAAAGCATTGATCGCGGGTCTCGAAGCGCTGATCGGCATGGTCGAATCGGAAAAAATTGACCCTGCTGCGTGCCGCGTCGAAATCCGGGGCGATAGTCAGTTAGTGCTCAATCAGCTGCGTGGAGATTGGAAGGTAAAAAATTTGCGCATGAGAACGCTGTGCGACAAGGCGCAAGATCTGCTTTCTCGATTCGCCGATCAACGTTTTCACCATCAATCACGCAATCGAACGGTCGAAATCCTGGGGCATTGACCGTGTTTCCCGCTTGTGGCATAATCGTTCGAAACGTTAATAATCGATAAAAGCGGTGACGGAGACGAGTACACCCCTGTAGGGTGACAAGCGAGTCCGGGTTGGTGTGAGCCGGATTTACCCGGCGGGTGGAAAATCCCTCCTGAGCTGTGACCTGAATGCAGTTGGTCCGCTACTAAGGAAGCCGGCTTCGCCAGCCGTTATCCACGGCGCGAACATAATCCCGGAACTCCGGGCCGTGTTCGAGCGAGCGCCTGCCTTGTTGCAGGAATCGGGGTGGTACCGCGGGAGTCACATTACCTCTCGTCCCTAGATAGGGACGAGATTTTTCTTTGCGGGAGTGACTTTCTCAACCCAGACTCCCGTTCGTGGTGCCGGGTTAGGATCTTGCGGATGGCCGGTGCATTCCGTGGTCGAAAGGAGCGTTCAATGACCGAACCCCTTTATTATCAGGATGCGTACTGTAAGACCTTCGAGGCCAGGATCGTCGCAGCTGCGGATGATGGAGTTGTTCTCGATCGATCTGCATTTTATCCCGGTGGCGGCGGTCAACCTTGCGATGAGGGACTGCTCCGGGTGGGTAATGTGATATTGCCCGTTCGAAAGGTGAGGCGGAAGGAAGGACGAATCTGGCATCAGATCGAAGGTGATCTGCCGCAGGTTGGTACAGTGGTGGAAGGTGAACTGGATTGGGAACGGCGCTATTCGTTGATGCGCGTCCATACCGCCATGCACATCCTCTGCGGCGTCATCTGGCGTGATTATGGCGCGGCTGTAACGGGTGGGAACATGGAGCCGCTGCGGGGCCGGATGGACTTCGAATTTGAATCGATGCACAAGGATCTCGTCGAGGAAATTGAAGAGAAGATCAATCGAGAGGTCGCTGCCGCAAGACCCGTGAAGACGGATCTGCTTCCCCGCGAGGAAGCGTTTCAGATTCCGGATCTCATTCGGACCAAAATCAACCTGCTGCCCCCGGCGATCCAGCAAGTTCGTATCGTGGAAATCGAGGGGCTGGATCTACAGGCGGATGGCGGCACGCACGTCGCCAATACGAAAGAAGTCAGGGGAATTCACATCGTGGATTATAAAAGCAAAGGCGCGATCAACAAGCGTTTGGTGGTCGAATTGGATGCTTGAGGTGAAAAATGTTCAAAGCCGTACCTAGTCAAATCGATTTCGTTGCACAGGAACACGAAATCCTCAAGTTCTGGGAGCAGACGAAGGCTTTTAAGAAACTTGTCGCTTTACGTCAGGACGGTCCAACGTGGTCGTTCATCGATGGCCCGATTACTGCCAACAATCCGATGGGCGTACACCATGGTTGGGGCCGCACGTACAAAGATCTATTCCATCGCTATATGAGCATGCAAGGGCACCGTACGCGCTACCAGAATGGTTTTGATTGTCAGGGTTTGTGGGTCGAGGTGAATGTTGAGCGGGATAAAGGATTCAAGACCAAGCGCGATATCGAAGCCTTCGGCTTGGCGAAGTTTGTCGTTCTCTGTAAACAGCGTGTCCTCAACTACGCCGCCGTCCAAACCGAGCAGAGCATCCGCTTGGGATACTGGATGGATTGGAACGATCCGCAGCGCCTGCGCTGGCTGAGTGAAAAATTGGGGGAAGATCCGGCCCAAAGTATCGAATTCCAGGGTCCCGATGGCCCGGTGCAAAATAGCGTGGAGCAAATCGTCGGCCATCTGGGAATGCCTGAATTGGGAGGCTCTTACTTCACCTTTTCCAACGAGAACAATTACACCATTTGGTCGGTACTCAAATCGTGCAGCGAACGAGGCTGGGTCTATAAAGGAACGGACGTAATGCCGTGGTGCTGGCGTTGTGGCACCGGGTTGAGTCAGCACGAGATCGTAACCGAGGGGTACCAGGAAAAGACACATCCCAGCATCACGCTGCGTTTCCCGCTCAAGGACCGACCGGGTGAGAATCTGTTGGTTTGGACGACGACGCCATGGACGTTGACAAGCAACGTGGCGGCCGCCGTAGGCCCGGATTTAACCTACGTGCGGGTGAAGCAAGGCGACGAATTTTTCTATCTCAGCCGCGGAACCCTGCACACGTTGAAGGGCGACTATGAAGTCCTCGAGGAGCTTCCCGGTTCAGAAATGGAAGGCTGGTCGTATGAGGGTCCGTTCGACGAGCTGCCGGCACAAATCGAGAAGAAGTCGCCACAGGCGCACCGCGTGATCCTGTGGGACGAGGTCGGAGAGGAAGAGGGCACCGGAATCGTCCACATCGCACCGGGCTGTGGTGCGGAAGACTTCGCACTTGGCAAGGAATACGATTTGCCCGTAATCGCACCGCTGTCAGAATCCGGGCACTTCGTAGAAAATTTCGATTGGTTGAGCGGGAAGCACGTCGACGGAATCTCGCAGCCGATCTTCGAGAATCTTGACAAGAAGGGGCTGTCGTACCGTGTCGATGATTACACCCACCGCTATCCGGTTTGTTGGCGCTGTGGTGAGGATCTGGTTTTTCGTCTGGTGGATGAATGGTTTATCTCCATGGGGGCGCAGTTGGACAAACCGTACGACGAGGTCACGCAGGCGGAGAAAGCGGATAACTTACGCTACCAGATGATGGAAGTCGTGATCAACGAAACCCAGTGGTACCCGTACTTTGGATTTGAACGCGAACTTGATTGGCTGCGAAACATGCATGATTGGATGATCTCGAAAAAGCGTTACTGGGGACTCGCCCTTCCGATTTGGGAATGCGGCCAATGTGGTAATTACGACATTATCGGCAGCAAGGAAGAATTGAAGCAACGTGCTGTCGCCGGCTGGGAAGAATTTGAAGGCCATTCGCCGCATCGACCTTTTATCGATGCTGTGAAAATCGAATGCAGTCAGTGCGGAGCGCAAATCGAACGCATCCCCGATGTCGGTAATCCGTGGTTGGATGCGGGAATCGTCGGTATGAGTACGCTCTCCTACAATTCGAATCCCGAGTTTTGGCGGAAGTGGTTCCCTGCCGACTTGATCAGTGAGAGTTTTCCAGGCCAGTTCCGCAACTGGTTCTACAGCCTGTTGGCGATGAGCACGATTCTCGAGCGCAAGGCGCCTTTCCGAAACGTCTTTACCTACGCGACGCTGCTTGCAGAGGATGGCCGTGCCATGCACAAGTCCTGGGGCAATGCCATCGAGTTCAACGAAGCCGCGGACAAGATGGGCGTTGACGTGATGCGCTGGCTGTACTGCAATCACAAACCTGAGCGCGATCTCATTTTCGGTTATCACCGCGCGGACGAAGTCAGGCGGCAGTTCTTGATTCCCTTGTGGAACGTCTATTCCTTCTTCGTTACCTACGCCAATATCGACGAATGGACTCCCGATGCGAGCCACAAGGCTTCATACAGCCAGATCGATCACTGGATTCTCTCCAGGCTTAACAAGTTGATGCTGCAGGTTAAGTATGGTCTCGACACCTACGAGCCAGACGCAGCAACCGATGCGGCCAATCAATTCCTCGACGATCTCAGCAATTGGTATTTACGGCGCAGTCGCAGGAGATTTTGGGCAAAAGCCGGTGCGAGCCAGGCTTCCGACGAGGATAAAAATGCCGCCTATGCCACGCTGTATGAGGTGCTCACGTCGCTGGCCAAAGTCCTGGCCCCATTTGTGCCTTTTGTAACGGAGGCGATGTACCAAAACCTCGTTCGCTCGATCGACCCGCAGGCCCCGGAAAGCGTCCATCACTGCGATTGGCCGCTGGCAAAGGAGGATCTGATCGATCGAGATTTAATCGCGGACATGGCTCTGGTGACGAAGCTGGTCTCTTTAGGCCACGCGGCACGCAACAAAGCCAACCGCAAACTGCGTCAGCCGCTGGGGCAGGCTGCTTTCTTCGTGGGTACGAAGGACGAAGCGGAGACGGTGCGAAAACATTCGGATTTGATTCTCGAGGAATTGAACGTGAAGGAAATCCGGCTCATGGATGCCGTCTCCGAGGCCGCCGCCTTGCGTATCAAACCGCTGCCAAAGCAGTTGGGTCAGAAATTCGGTTCACGCTTTCCGGCCATTCGCCAGGTAATTCAATCCATGGACTCATCCGAGTCGGAGAGCATTGCCGTACAGCTATTGAATGAGGGCAAGGCTTTCTCGATCGAGGTGGAGGGGGAGCCGGTCGAAATACTGGCGGAAGAAGTGGAAGTTCGGATCGATGCCCATGAGGGCTTCGTCGCCGTCGCTGAAGGAGCGAAAGTCGTGGCGCTCAACACCGAGTTGACGCCGGATTTGATCCTCGAAGGTCTCGCCCGGGAATTCGTGCGGCGCGTGCAGGATCTGCGCAAGCAGGCCGATCTGCAGGTCGACGACCGCATTCGCATCGAATACAAAGCCAGCGACCAACTCGGCGAAGCCGTCGAGCATCACCACGAGTACATCTTGGGCGAAACTCTCGCGGTCTCCCTTAAATTCGTCGAAGCGCCTTCGGGATTGGCTGCTGCTTCACACGAATTCGATGGAGAGACCCTCGTCGTTGCGCTGCAGGCAGCTTAGGCACAATTTCGCGAATTTACGCGGATGAAGGACCAGCGATCGGTGCCCGTCGAGATCTCCGGGGCGTTCTTGCCCTTGGAGATCTCATATCCATGCCAGAAGCGCACTACGCAATGTGCCGACGATTCGGTACAATTGCCCTCAGGGCAATTCCCGGTTTGGAGGTAGATTTGACGAAAGCACGGAAATACTTAACCTTGATCGGCATTGCGGGTGTCGTTGTTGCGCTCGACCAATGGACGAAGTACCTGGTGCGCACACAACTGCAGGTTGGAGAGACCTGGATGCCGATTGACTGGCTGGCACCGTACGTGCGTATCGTGCATTGGAACAACACAGGAGCGGCATTCGGGATGCTTCCTTCCGGAAGTATATTCTTCACCATCGTCGCCATTCTGGTTTCGATCGCCATTATCATTTACTACCCCAGAATTCCCTCGGGGCAGTTCGCCGTGCGTATCGCTTTGGCGCTGCAGCTCGGAGGTGCGTTGGGCAATCTCACCGACCGTCTCATCGCTAAGCTGACGGTGACGGATTTCATCTCTGTCGGTACTTTTCCGGTGTTTAACATCGCCGATTCGAGTGTGTCGGTGGGATGTGCGATTCTCATCGCTGCAATGTGGATCGAGGAGCGCAAAGAACGGGCTAGAGTGTCAGACGATCGCGCTTCCGCCGAGGATACGGGTGAGGATCCGGTTTCGAATCTGGAGCAATCCGTTGAGTGAGTGAACAACGCGTCCGTTACCGAGTTCCGTCCCCTGGGGGAAGATTAGACCTATGTTTGGTCGACAACACGCGCAGCTTGTCCCGTACGCGCATTCAACAATTAATCCGCGAAGGTCTGGTCACGATCGACGGCAGCGTGGTCCGCAAGCCGAGTCATCCGCTCGAAGGCGGCGAGTGGATCGAGGTGTGCGTTCCCGAACCCGCGCCATCCGATCTCGTTCCCGAAGCCTTTCCCCTCGACGTCGTTTTTGAAAATGAACAGATTCTGCTTATCAACAAACCGGCTGGCATGGTCGTACATCCATCGGCCGGACATTCTAAGGGCACCCTGGTTCAGGCGGCGTTGGCGCATGCGCCGGATATCGAAGGCGTAGGGGGCGAAATAAGGCCCGGCGTCGTGCATCGTTTGGATAAAGACACCTCGGGCTTGATTATCCTGGCGAAGAGCGACTCGGCGCATCGCTTCATTCAACGACAATTCAAGGATCGCAAAGTCGAAAAAACCTATCTCGCTCTGGTCGACGGCAGGCCTCCTACGCCCGAAGGAAGAATCGAAGCGCCGATTGGACGCGATCCGCGCAACCGGAAGCGTATGGCCGTTCTTTCTCCAGGCCGGGGCCGGACAGCGACCACGATTTACCATACCGTCCAGGCGTATGCGGAGTATACTTTGCTCGAAGTACGGCCTCTTACCGGAAGAACGCACCAGATTCGTCTCCATCTTGATTTCATCGGATGTCCGGTGGTGGGCGATAAACAATACGGTAAACGCAGCTCGCGCGGTTTGCTCCCACGACAATTTCTCCACGCATATAAACTGTGTTTTATTCTCCCGGGCGATGAGCAGCCGAGGGAATTCGTGGCGCCTTTACCGGAAGTGCTAGAGCTCTTTCTGCAGAAACTCAGCTAATCAGTGGAGGCAGTACAACCCATGGAAAATGTAGATTTTCGATCGGATACGGTGACACTCCCCACGCCCGAGATGCGCCAGGCAATGGCTGCGGCCGAAGTGGGGGACGACGTCTACGGCGAAGACCCCAGCGTAAACCGGCTGCAACGCATGGCTGCCGAACTCGTCGGGAAGCAGGCGGCGTTGTTTGTGCCTTCCGGGACGATGGGGAATCTGGCTTCGATCCTGGCCCATTGTCAGCGCGGGGATGAAGTGATCCTCGGTGATCAATCCCACGTCTTCATCAACGAGGCAGGGGGCATCGCCGCTTTCGGCGGCGTCCAGCCACATACGCTCCCCAACGAAAGCGATGGGACGCTGGACTTGAAGGCGATCGAAAGCGCCATCCGGCATGATGACGTGCATTATCCCATCAGCCGTTTGATCGTCCTCGAGAACACCCACAATCGCTGCGGCGGCATCCCCTTGACACTGGAATACAGCCGTGCTGTTGGCGAACTGGCGCATGAACATGATTTGAAATTTCACCTCGACGGGGCACGGATTTTCAACGCCGCAGTAGAGCTCGGTGTTTCTGCAGCCGATTTGGCCGCGCCGGCGGATTCCGTCACCTTTTGTCTTTCCAAGGGTCTGTGTGTGCCCGTCGGCAGCGTGATCTGCGGTGATGAAGCATTCATTACCCGTGCACACCGTATACGTAAGGCGTTGGGCGGCGGAATGCGGCAGGCGGGAATTCTGGCGGCTGCAGGTATCGTAGCCTTGAATTCGATGATCGAACGCCTGGCTGACGATCATCGCCGGGCGCGTTTGATTGCCGACGGATTGCGGGACATCCCCGGATTGTCGCTTCGCTATGAACGACCCGCGACGAACATGGTCTACATCGATTTCACGCCGCAGGCTAATATAGACGCATACGGCGTTGTCGAAGCGATGCGAGAGCAGGGCATCATACTGCGCGCATCCGGAGACGGATCGATCCGGCTGGTCGTTCATTACTGGATCGATGACGATGCGGTCGAGCGCTTGATCTCCTATTTCAAGCGCTTGTTGGGCCGTTAATCTGAGGTCTTGTGGTATCATAGCGGCGGGATGAAAAATCGTATGCGCAATGTCGTACTCACCTATATCTATCCTGGGGGCGATCAGCGCCCCAGCGAACTTGTATGAACACGCCCAGCGGATACTAGGAGATCTATCGGGTTTATTCCTGACTGTGAAACGACCAATGCGTGGGCTGTGTCAGCTCACGCCTGATTTTTTTAACACCGACGGAGCCAGTGTGATGGATGACTTAAAGTTCGAACAACAAGCCGATTTGCTGATGCAAGGAACTGAATACGGGGACGAGAATCTCAAGCAATCGATGCGAGATGAATTATTAAATCGCCTCCAACAGGCGAAGAAGGAAGGGCGAACGCTGCGCGTGTATTGCGGCTTCGATCCACGCACGACCGACCTGCATCTGGGCCACACAGTGCCCATGCGTAAACTGCGCCAATTTCAAGACCTGGGACACGAGGTCATTTTCTTGGTCGGACGTTTCACGTCGTTGGTCGGCGATCCATCCGACAAGGACAAGGTGCGTGCACAGTTATCCCCGGAACAGGCTTTGAAAAACGCCGAGACTTACGCCAATCAAGCGTTTCGCATACTCGATCCGCAGCGCACCAAGATCGAATACAACGATACCTGGTTATCGAAGCTGACGTTCGAAGACCTGATACATTTGGCCGCGAATTTCACCATACAGCAGTTCCTTGCGCGGGACGCTTTTCGAAAACGCTTGGATCAGGAAGATGCGATTTACCTTCACGAATTCTTTTACGCATTGATGCAGGGATACGATGCGTATCACCTGAAGACCGACGTGCAGGTCGGCGGGACCGATCAGCTTTTCAACATCGTCACCGCAGCCCGAAAATTAATGGAAGCCAAAGGGGTGAAACCAAATATCGCCATTATCCTCGGCATCCTTCCCGGGACGGATGGTGTGGTGAAAATGAGCAAATCGCTCGGCAATCACATCCCGCTGAACAGCACACCGGAGGACATGTATGGCAAGGTGATGAGCGTGCCCGATGCTGCGATGGGAGATTACTTCCGGCTGGTCACGCGCTGGACGCCTCCGGAGATCGAAGCTATCGAAGCCGGATTGAATTCCGGCAAGTCCCACCCGCGAGACGTGAAGATGAAATTGGCGCGGGAAATCGTCGGAATTTATTACGGCGAAGATGCCGTGCAGCCGGCGGAAGATGCGTTTAAGAAGATATTTCAAGAGCAGGAAACGCCTTCCGACATACCGGATTTTGTCGTCCAGACGGGATCGTCGCTGGTGACAATCATGAAGGACGCAGGTTTGGTGAAGAGCAACAGCGAGGCTCGCCGCCTGGTCCAACAAAAAGGCGTACGCCTGGACGACGTCGTCGTCGAGGACGCGGATCAGGCTGTCGAAATCACAGCGCCGGCCGTACTGCGGGTGGGGAAACGCCGATTCGTGCGGTTGGTGCCCGGGGATTGACAATTCTCCGCCACGGGATAAGGACAAAGACTAAAAGGGCGCGGATACAATAGCGCCCTTTTTTTCGTAAAGCGGATTTAGAATCGACTCAGCCTTTAATCACGACCAGCGGCTTGAGACGGGCGACCTTTTTTGCGATTCCCGCCTCGCAGACAACATCGACGACTTTATCCACATCTTTGTAAGCTTGTGGTGCTTCTTCCGCCAACCCCGGCATCGATCCGGCGCGGATGTGAATTCCCTGACTTTCAAGTTTGGTCAAGAGCTGTTCGCCTCGCACGGAGCGTTTCGCTTGCTTGCGGCTCATCGTTCGCCCAGCGCCGTGGCACGAAGAACCGAAAGCCAGGTTCATGCTCGCCTCCGTACCCAAAAGGACCCATGATCCCGTTCCCATGCTGCCGGGGATAATTACCGGCTGGCCTAGATCTCTATATTCCTCGGGAAGTTCTTCGAAGCCAGGGCCGAAGGCGCGGGTGGCTCCTTTGCGGTGCACACAGACAGTTACTTCTTCTCCATCGATGCGGTGTATCTCGATTTTCCCCATATTGTGGGCGATATCATACACCAAGGAGAGATCCCAGTTGCCTACCTTGCCGGCCAGAACTTCCTCGAAAGCCATGCGGGCATGATGGGTCAGGACCTGACGGTTGGCAAAAGCGTAATTGGCGGCACATGCCATGGCGGCGAAATAGCGCTTCCCTTCGGGGGAATCCAATGGGGCGCAGACAAGTTCTCGGTCCGGCAGTCGAATGTTGTAGCGCTGGACGGCGTTCTGGAGTTCGCGTACGTAGTCCGAACACACTTGATGTCCAAATCCCCGCGAGCCGCAGTGGATCTGAACGGCCAGGTTGCCGGCATACAGGCCCATCGCCCGTGCAGCCTCGGCGTGGAAAATCTCTTCGATGATGTCGACTTCGATGAAGTGGTTGCCAGCGCCCAACGTCCCCAACTGAGGCCGGCCGCGTTGTTTGGCGCGATCGCTCACGCAGCTAGGATCGGCATCCGCCAGCCGTCCTTGTTCCTCCGTTCGTAGCACGTCCTCGAATGTGGCAAATCCGTTCCTTTCAGCCCACTCCGAACCCTGGCGCAGGACTTTATCGAGAGCCTTCGCAGTGAGTCGAACGCTGCCTTTTACGCCAACGCCGCTGGGGCAATGCGCGTACAGCGCGCTCGCCAGATCGTCGAGCCAGGGTTCAGCTTCATCCACAGTAATTTCACTCGACAGCACACGCACACCGCAGTTGATGTCGTAACCAATTCCGCCGGGAGAAATAACGCCGTCGGGCAGCTTCGTGGCCGCCACGCCGCCGATGGGGAAGCCGTAGCCCTGATGGACGTCCGGCATGACTACGACGTGACTCACGAGGCCAGGGAGTGTCGCCACATTAACGGCTTGCTCGATCGAGCGATCCCCGAGAGTCGCTTCCAAGATTTTTTCGCTGGCAAAGATGCGCACAGGCACGCGCATGTCCTGGCGAAACGATTGTGGAATTTCCCAGGTGACGGGATTCAGACGACGAAAATCTTGTTTGCGGATCATATTGCCCTCCCACTACACGTCAAAAACGATGGTCGTGATATAGCCGTCATCGGTCGCCTGGATTTTCAGGTCGTGGAACGTCACTGCCTTAATCTCTTTTTTGATACTTGCGAGCGGTGTTTCTTGAACGATTGCTCGTAGGCGGCAATTCTCCACTTCCCGAACCTCGATATCCGTGTAATTCACTTCGTGGGTCTCCATATTGAAGAGTAATTCCTCCAACCAAGTCACCATCAAGGTTTCGTTGTCGATCGCTCGTAGATCAACAAGCTTTGAGCGAGTTTTCCCGCGATGTGATGAAGCCTGGATGAAGTGCAGCATTCCCAGGGCGGCGTTTTGAAACAGTGTCTTGAGATCCTTGCCACGAATACGGATCGCCCAGTCTGCAGTATGTTCGATTTCTTCGATAGCAATATTTTCTTGGTCGAGGCGCGCTGATTCGTCCATCTGCTAACTTTTACTCCATCTATATAGTATTATATGGCATGATTGGATTAGCTAAGGATTGCATGAAAGTCCAATTAATCTTATTTGCTGAGGGTTTATTGAATCCAAGCAGTAGCTTATAATTTGAATATGGACGACCGACTTCAAACACTTGCAAAGACCATCCAACTGGCGATTCACAACAGCGTCAAACTCTTGCCTTGGCGTGATTTTTCAGTTTCAACCCTTTCCCATCAAATCGCAACCGAAGTGTTAGCTACGGCTAAGGTCGATCGCGATGCGCAGAGTTTCGCCCCCGATCAATTTACATTGACCATTCATCCACACGAGACGGGTGAGCTGCAATCCGTCAAGCCTGAGATTCAGGACGATTTGGCCGCGCAACTTCAAAAGGCGTTGAAGGAATGTAATTTCTCGTTTACCAGAGAACCGCATATCACCTTGGCGACGGATCCCACGCTGAAGAAGGGTGAAATACGGGTAATTGCGTGGCACAGTGCGGATCCGATGGAGATCACTCCCGATCCGAGATCTCTATCTGTTGTTCAGTCCGAGCTGCCCAGGACGAAAGCTTTCCTCGTTGTGGAAGGTCGCAGGCATTTCCCACTCAGCAAACCGGTAATCAATATTGGCCGTCGAGTCGATAACGATCTCGTGTTGGATGGCCATCACGTTTCACGAAGACATGCGCAGTTACAAGCCCATGAAGGACGATATCAGATCGTCGATCTCGAATCGATGGCGGGCGTTAAGGTAAACGGACGCAAGGTTCAAAAACTAACATTGTTCGCCGGCGACGTGATCACCTTGGCCGATGTTGAGTTGGTTTACGCAGAAGGGGCGGAAGGTCCGCCCGCTGTCACACCACCGTACAGTCCTCGCACGAAACCAGTTGATGAACGTGATGTCGAAACCCCACTCTATATGTCCAAGTCGGAACTCAATGGTGATACCACGCCGACGGGAAAGTCGGACGAGTGAAATCCAGACCCACATCCATCTGAAGAATGAGTGCATGAAAGAGCATTTTAGTAGACTAGAGGAGCGAATTGAAGGTCTCGTCGAGGGCGCATTGAGCCGCTTGCTCGGGGCTCAGGTTCAACCTGCGATGCTGGCGAGTCAATTGGCGCGGGCGATGAGCGATGGCGTGCGAAATGGAGAGGGGGATCAATTACTCGCACCCGATCGATATGCGCTGACGTTCAATCAAACCGCTGTAGAGATGCTCTTACAGAAAATCCCCGATCTACGGGATGAGCTGGCTGCTGGTTTATTATCCATTGTGCGTGAGAGCGGCTATTTTCTCTCCTGCGAACCACATATAACGATTGCTGCCGATCCAACGCTGTCGGAGCACGAAGTGCGCGTTGTTGCCTGGCACAGCGAAACACTGATCGAGGCCACACAAGGGATGTCCCACGATCTCAGCACAGAACAAGGGGAGATGCCGATTGGCGCCTACCTCATCGTGAGTGGTTCTCGCCATTTTCCGTTGGACCGTCCGGTCATCAACATCGGACGCCGCCTCGACAATCAACTCATCCTGGACGATCCGCACGTATCACGAACTCATGCCCAGCTGCGGCTGCGAGACTCTCGTTTCGTTCTGTTCGACCTTGGATCTACGTCTGGAACGCGCGTCAACGACCGCAAAGCGAAGCAGCATGTTTTGCAGCCGGGGGACGTGATTACCATCGCCAGTACGCGTCTTGTGTACGGCGAAGATCCCGACGGGCCGCCGGATGAGACTCCCTCTTATCATCCCCCATTTCCACCTCGACCGGCTGGGGATCAACCGACCAGAACGACGCTAAAAAAGGATCTTTCGGAACGGTGAACTACGACGTTCTGTTCCTGGTGCTGAGATTACTCGCAGCGCTGATTCTCTACTTGTTCATTGCGGGAGTGATCCTCATGCTCTGGCGTGATCTACGCGCTGCGAGTTTGTACGCACTGCACATTCCCATCGCCTACCTCAGGATCGAAGGAATGGGGGAAGAATCCGGCCGGTTCAAGCTGCAAGAAGAAAACATCATCGGACGTGCGGTGGAGAACACGATTCCGATCGTCAACGAGACTGTTTCCACGCGGCATGCGCGATTGGCGTTTTACAAAGGTCAGTGGCTGTTGGAAGACTTGGGTTCCAGAAATGGAACGCGGGTCAACGAAGTCCCCGTGAATGAACCCCTCGTATTGGCGGATGGGGATCGAATTCAGTTGGGAAAAGTAGTGGCACGATTTGAAACGAACCTTTCGGAATTGGAACGTGTGCAAGGCTGAGCGCCACGGAATAACTGCTTCTGGATAGCGTTTCGTTATCGTGAGAATCCCGCATTCGATTCGCCCTCCGTCTTGCCACCATGAGCCGTTCAATGACACTTCATCCTTGATATGTTAATATATCGCCTTGGAATCTCACGGGAGGAAGTATGCAAGCTGCGCCTATCCTCGGAGTGATCGGTGGATCCGGTTTGTACGCCATGGATGGCCTCGAAAATGGGGAATATCATGAGCTTGAGACGCCTTTTGGAAAGCCGTCTTCCCCGTTATTCGTCGGGGAACGGGCTGGAAAGCGGATCGTATTTCTGGCACGACATGGAATTGGACACGTATATTCGCCCGCAGCGGTGAATTATCGGGCGAACATCTATGCATTGAAAATGATGGGTGTGGATCGTATCATCGCCGTAAGTGCATGTGGTTCTTTACGCGAGGATTATGCACCCGGCGAGATCGTCGTACCCGACCAGTTATTCGACCGGACAGAGGGGCGCCCTCGAACTTTCTTTGAGAGCGGCATCGTGGCACACATCAGTGCTGCCGAGCCGTTCTGTGCGGATTTATCACAGGCTTTGGCTGCGAGCGTTGAATCTGCTGGCGGCTGTGTCCATCGCGGCGGCACCTATATCACCATCCCGGGCCCGCGGTTTTCGACAAAGGCGGAATCGAACACGTATCGTGGTTGGGGGATGTCCATTATTGGCATGACTACCTGTCCGGAAGCATTTTTGGCTCGGGAAGCCGAGATGTGCTATGCCGTGATGGCGCATGTGACGGATTACGACGTTTGGCATACCTCCGAGGAACCGGTGAGTGTGGAGCGCATCGTGCGGACTTTACGGGAGAATACGAAGCTCGCGCAAGCCGCGATCATCATTCTCGTCGATCGTTTGGATGCGTCACGGACCTGTGACTGTGCCAATGCGCTGCAGGATACCATGCTTACTGATTCAGACCATCTCAAATCCGAGACAGCGAGGAGATTGGGCATTCTTGTCGAGCGCTATCTTCCGTAACCAGATTGAGGAAAACGATCGACGCGAGGCGCTGCTGTTGGGTCTCGCTTTCATTTTCCTTTGCCTATCGTCACTGACTTTATATTTTGCACCCGCTGTGAAGATGCGAACAGTGGATGCGCTTGGGACGCGCTGGCAGCACTTTGGCCTCTTGCCCGTATGGCTGATCGCGGCGATTGCTTTACGACAGTCCTTGCGGCGCGTGCGGCCTCTTCGAGATCCTTTTCTCCTACCTCTCGGGTTGCTTCTAGGTGGTTGGGGCGTATTAACCATCTGGAGATTGGCCCCCGGTTTCGGAATGCGGCAATTGGGGTGGTTTATTCTTGGCGTGGGGGCTATGCTGATCGTGTTCCGTTTGCCTGCGGATTTGCACTGGTTGCGGCGTTATCGCTACTTGTGGCTGATCGTGGGTGTCGCCCTGACCGGCTTGACATTGCTGTTGGGCACCAATCCATCCAGTGTCGAACCGCGTTTGTGGTTGGGATGCTGCGGTATCTACCTTCAACCTTCTGAGCCATTGCGCCTGCTGTTGATCTCGTTTTTCGCATCGTATTTGGCGGATCGAATGGCGTTTCGTTGGGTGGAACGCTCGAGAATCTGGCCGATTGTATATGCCCCGTTGATCGTTGTGTGGGGTTTGTCTGTCGCTCTACTCGTCATGCAAGGAGACGTGGGTGCAGGCACGCTCTATCTTGTCATTCTCGCTGCGCTGCTTTACCTGGTAACCGGCAAGCGGCACATCCTCGTCATTGCATTCATCATATTGTTGATTGGTGGTTTGGCTGGATTTGGGCTATCCGCATCCGTGCAGAATCGCATTCAAGCCTGGATCGATCCGTGGTCCGACCCGAGTGGTGGTTCCTACCAATTGGTACAGGCACTCATTGCCGTCGCCTCCGGCGGCGTGCTCGGGCGTGGTCCCGGAATCGGCTCCCCCGCATTCGTCCCCGTCGTTCACTCGGATTTCGTTTTTACGGCGATCGTGGAGGAGTGGGGTCTTCTCGGCGGGCTTGGTCTGATCGCGCTTTTTGCCGTACTCGTGACTCGTGGATTTCGAGCAGCCGCGAGATCCAAAGAATCCTTCAACGTGATCCTTTCCGCTGGTTTATCGATCGGCTTTGCCTTTCAGGCGATCTTAATTGTCGGGGGCAACATCCGCATGCTGCCGCTCGTCGGCGTGACGCTGCCCTTTGTGTCCTATGGTGGCTCATCCCTGATGACCAACATGATTGCGTTGTCCTTTCTCCTCTTGCTCTCGGGCAGTTCTGGCGGCGCCGAACGTTTCTCACGACCTTTGCGCACGATTCATGCGTGGATCACCGCTGCATGGGTAGGTTTGGCCGTTCTACTCGGGTGGTGGACGATCTTCCGTGCGCCGACACTGACGGCGCGTACGGATAATCCTCGCAGGGCAGTGTCCGAGTTATACAACTTGCGCGGGAGTATCCTCGATCAGACGAATGAAGTGTTGGCGATGTCCACGGGTGATCAAGGGGCGTATGAACGCCTCTATCCCGCTCCGTGGGCTGCAACGGTAACGGGGTTCAGTTCTCTGGCGTACGGACAAACCGGCGTAGAGGCATCGATGGACAAATTGTTACGCGGAGAAGATGGCTACCCGCTGTCCGTAAGTTGGTGGAATCGACTGCTCACGGGGTATCCACCACCAGGTTTGGACGTGCGTTTAACGATCGACGGCGCCTTGCAGCGCAGCGCCTGGGAAACGTTACAGGGCGAGACTGGCGCGATCGTGATCCTCGACCCCTCGCGCGGCGATGTCCTGGCCATGGTTTCGTCCCCTTCATTCGATCCCAATCGCGTCGACGCGGACTGGTTATCCTTGATCGACCAAGAAGCTGCCCCCCTGTTGAATCGCGTCACGCAGGGCCGCTACCAGCCGGGAATGACGTTTGCCCCGTTCGTCTTAGCCTGGTCTGAGATGACCGGTCTGATTGAATTGGATGATCGAGTATCGAATGCCGCTGCGGTGATTTCCGTCGACGGTATGGAACTGCGCTGTTTGACGAGCGTGTCCACAGTGGAAGGAGTCGATTACGGCCAGGTACTGCGCGCAGGATGCCCTGTTCCGTTCGCCGAGCTGGGGGCTGATTTGGGTGAAAATGGCCTCGCAGACATGCTGCAGTCTTTCGGTTTCACCCGTCCGCCTGCAATTCGCCTCGAAACCGCTCCTGTGCCGGCTGTGGAAATCGGTCTGAGCGAAACCGATTGGCAGTTTACTGCCATCGGGCAGAGTGAAGTTACCGTTACGCCGCTGCAAGTCGCACGAGCCTTTGCTGCCGTACTCACGGACGGCGAGCTCCCGGCATTGCGTGTCGTGGCTGCAGTGAAAGATAAGGACGGTCGCTGGCAGGAAGTCGCTTCTCTTGGTGAGCGAAACGCAGCGATCGATTCCGAAACCAGTGCAAAGGTACGATCGGCACTTACGGACGGGTCGAATTCAATCTTCCGTTATGCAGCGGAGGCGGTCGCAGGAATGGAAGAGGAGCGTTTGAGCTGGTTTGTGTGCTCGAATCTCGATGACCTGGGTTCCGAGCGGATGGTGTTGGTGATCCTGGAAAATGCTCCGCTCGAACGAGCGCAAGCGATTGGCTTGATGCTGCTTGATTGGCAGGAGGCATCCCCCAACGCCCCTTGACCATGCCTCTCTTCAAGACTACAATGTTCCTGTGCGTAGGCATCGAGCGGAAGTATACCCGCCGGCCGGTTGCTGTCGTCAGACAGCCCGATCCGGCGGCTTGTGTGTACGGACGACGTCTGAATTATGTTTGAATCGCTGGCAGAACGCCTGCAAAGTACATTCCGATTACTCGCAAAGCGGGGGCGTCTGCGTCCCGAGGATGTAGACGCGGCGCTTAAAGAAATCCGCCTGGCTTTACTCGAGGCGGACGTACATTACAAAGTTGTCAAAGAGCTGCTCGAGGTCGTGCGCGAGCGTGCCCTGAGTGCAGAAGTTGCCAGGGCGCTCAATCCCGCCCAGCAGGTCATTGTGATCGTCCATGAAGTCCTGGTAACGACTCTGGGACAGCCTGTCACGCTCAATCTCACGGGAGACAAGCCACGCACCATCATGCTGGTAGGTCTCCAGGGTTCGGGGAAAACGACCACGGCTGCGAAACTGGCCAGGTTGTTGAAAACACGCGGCGAGCGAGTTTGGTTGGCTGCCGTCGATCCATATCGACCTGCAGCCGCCGAACAGTTGGTCATCCTCGGCGAGGAAATCGACGTTCCCGTGGCTTACGAACACGATCTCTCGCCGTTGGCGATGAGCGCAGCCGGTTTCCATTCCGCTTCCAAGGCGGGAGCGAGCGTCGTCATTTTGGATACTGCAGGGCGTTCGCAAATCGACGAAAGCATGATGGGAGAGCTCAAGTCGATCCGCGATCGTCTTGCGCCGGTTGAGATCCTGCTCGTGGCCGATGCTATGACAGGTCAGGAAGCGTTGAACATCGCTCGAGGATTCCGTGAAGCACTGGACATCACGGGAATGATTCTGACGAAAATGGACGGCGATGCGCGTGGCGGTGCAGCGATTTCCATGCGAGCCATTACCGGTGTGCCGATTAAATTCATCGGCGTCGGCGAAGCGAGGGACGCACTTGAACCTTTCGATCCGGAGCGACTCGCTTCGAGAATCTTGGGAATGGGAGATATCGGCGGCCTCGTCGAGAAAGCCCAAACGGGCATAAGCCCACAGCAGGCGAGTAAACAAGTCGAACGTCTGCGGAGCGGTGAGTTTACACTCGAGGATTTCCTGGACCAAATCACCATGATCCAGCGCATCGGACCTTTCGGAAAGGTGTTGTCGATGCTCCCGAGTGGGTTGGGCGGCGGTTCACAGATCGATCATGTTGTCGCTGAAAAACAACTGATTCGAACGAAAGCAATGATACAATCTATGACAGTGTACGAACGGCAGCATCCACAGGTTTTGAACGCCAAACGAAAACGACGTGTTGCTGCCGGGTCAGGAACGACGGTTGAAGAGCTAAATCAACTTCTGCGTCAGTATCGGCAGATGCAGAGGCTGCTGAAAAGCGCAGGCAAGGGTGCGCTAAAGGGATTATCTAATTTGATGTAAAGACGCCGCTGATCGCAATTCGCTTTGAGGTGATACGTGCTAACCTTCCTGGCATACCTCTCCCCTCGGTGCGCAAATTGACGGCGATAATAAACATAGGAGAGTAGAAATCACAATGGTTCGAATTCGATTACGCCGGGTAGGTTCTCGGAACCAAGCAAGTTTTCGAATCGTCGCTGCGGACAAGGAAAGCCCGCGCGATGGAAAATTCCTCGAAATTCTTGGGCATTACAACCCACGCACCGAACCTTCGACGATCCAGATCGATGAAGGCCGGCTATTTCACTGGCTTGAGAAAGGTGCGCAGCCATCTGATTCTGTAGTTGCTGCACTTCGATCCATCGGAACGTGGGAGCGTTGGGAACGCTACAAGGCCGGCGAAAAGCTGGAGAAATTGCTCAAGGAAGCCGAAGCGGCCATCCCGGAGGTCGATCCACGCACGAGACGGGACGACCTCACTGAAAAACGCGCAACGAAGACACGAAAGAAGAAGGAAAAGGCGGCTTCCGCAGAACCTTCGAAGGATAAAAGCTCCAAGAAGGAGAAAGACGAAGCTGAGGGCGAAGCTAAAGAAGCCGAAGACGAAGCTGTAGCAGCCGAAGATGTAGCTGAGAGCGAAGCTGTAGCAGCAGAAGATGTAGCCGTAGCAGCCGAAAATGTAGCTGAAGAAGCCGAAGATGAAGCTGAGAGCGAAGCTGAAGCAGCCGAAGATGCAGCGGAAAAAACGGCAGAGGCGGAATCCGAGGAAACGATAGCCGAAGAAGATACGCAAGAATCCGACGAAACGGATGAAGCGCCGGAAGAATGATCCGTAAATGGATGGAATGCCTGATTCGTATGGTTATAGACCGGCGAATCTAGTTTCCGTTCTGTGCCTTTCTGTTGCCACAAACCCGTGCGTCGTGGGTCCTGGTTGCAGCGTGGGGAGAAAGATAACCTAGCATGAAAGCCTTGATTGAATTCATTGCCAAATCCTTGGTAGACGACCCCACACAAGTGAAGGTCATGGAATACACACAGCGTCGAAACGTGCGCATTACGCTAAGCGTTGCAGATGAGGACATGGGCCGAGTGATCGGCCGCCAAGGCCGGGTGGCAAATGCCATGCGTACCCTCCTGCGAGTCGCCGCGTCGCGAAGCGGGGATCGTGTTTCTTTAGACATCCTCTAGGTTACATGGACTCTGATAATCCATCTGTAACGAATAGCGCCCGACAGCCACCGGAATTCCTGGCTGTCGGGCGTGTCGTTCGTCCTCATGGTATACGAGGCGGGCTGAAGGTAGCCGCCGATTCGGAACTTATTTACAAGCTTGAACCTTCCTCGCAGATATTTCTTGGAGTCGAAAAAGTATCGGCGATCGTGAAGACTTTGCGCCGACATCGTAAGGAATTTCTGTTGTTTATCGAGGGCTGCCGCGATCGCGAAACGGCCGATGAGTGGCGTGGGGCAATGATCTATATCCGTTTCGCAGTGTTGGAACCCCTTCCGGAAGGAGAATTCTTTCATTGGCAAATTGTAGGGCTGCAAGTTGTAACGACGACGGATGAAGAGCTCGGCAAGATCGAGGAGATCCTGCAAACCGGAGCGAACGACGTGTACATCGTACGCGACGTATCTGGAAAGGAATTCTTGCTGCCGGCGATCGAATCGGTGGTCCGGACTGTCGATCTCGAGAATGGCAGAGTCGTCGTGCGTTTGATTCCGGGATTAATCGAGTAACCAAACCCCAGCCTGATGTGTTAACAACTTATAGATTTTAGCGAACGGAAAGGTCATTCGTGCGTTCAAAGGACCGGACAACTCGAAGTGCTTGCTTCCTGCATACCCGTGTGGTAGACTCCGCTCGTTGTGTCAGGCACCAGGTAATGGACGATGAGTAAAAACAGGAACAGTCTGATGCTGGAGAGATTGCAAAGCTTTGAAGGGAACACACCGGATGTCGAAGCGGCCGCAATCGTGGGCGTCGATGGGTTAACGATCGCAGCATCCTTTCCTCTCGGAGTGGAGGAAGAGCGCGTTTCTGCAATGTCAGCAAGCATGATGAATATTGGCAAACGTATCTCAAGTGAATTGGCACGCGGCATGTTGGATGAAGTCTATATCCAGGGAGACGATGGGTATATCCTTTTAATGTCGATGGGTAATGAAGCACTTCTCTCTGTCTTGGCCCGTCAGCAAGCCAAACTCGGCATTCTCTTTCTGGAGATGCGTAAGGCAATCAACGACTTGAGGGACCTCGTTCGCATATGAAGCCGCATAGGACACACACGGCGAGAGGAATTTCAACGACGGTGGGGAGATCACCGAAAATCGGTCTCCCCACCGACCTTTTTAAGGCGGAATCGATTCAACACCGATACCTTCATTCGGAGGCGACAATGACCAGATATATCTTCATCACAGGCGGCGTTGTCAGCTCTGTGGGGAAAGGCGTCACAGCGGCTGCGCTCGGGAAATTACTCAAGGAGCGAGGCTTCGAGGTATCGATCCAGAAACTCGATCCCTACATCAACGTAGACCCGGGAACCATGAGTCCCTACCAGCACGGCGAGGTATATGTGCTCGATGATGGTGCGGAGACCGATCTCGACCTGGGACATTACGAGCGCTTTATCGACACGAGTCTAAATCGGGTATGTAATGTAACGACGGGTCAGATCTATTCCGAAGTGATCGCACAAGAACGAAGAGGTGATTTCCTCGGCGGAACGATTCAAGTCATTCCGCACATCACCAACGAAATCAAACGCCGTATCGGACTTGTGTTTCGGACAACAAACGCCGACATCGTGATTGTTGAAGTCGGTGGCACCGTTGGCGATATCGAATCGCTGCCGTTTTTAGAAGCGTTGCGCCAGATGCGTTCGGATATCGGCCGTGATCGGACGATCTTCCTGCATACAACCTGGCTGCCGCGCATCGGCGCTACAGGGGAATTGAAAACGAAACCAACCCAGCATTCGGTACGGGAATTACGCTCGATCGGTATTCAACCGGATGTGATTGTTGCTCGTTCCGACTACGTGGTCGGTGAGGATTTACGCGACAAGATTGCCTTGTTCTGCGACGTCGATGCACGTGCCGTGATCCCGCTCACGACGACGGCCATCCTGTATGAGGTGCCCTTGATCTTGGAACGAGAAGGATTGGGGGATTACGTACTCAACCGCCTGGGCTTGAAGGCGAGGAAAAGACCGGTGTGGACCGAATGGGAGCGCATGATTGCATCCGAGCGCAAGGAAAGGCCCAAAGTCCGCATTGCGTTGGTGGGCAAGTACGTCGAACTGCGGGATGCGTACATGAGCGTACGCGAGGCCGTTCGCCACGCGGCGCTCTCGGCGGGTGTACGAGCCGAGATACTATGGGTGCATTCCGCGGAGTTGGAGAAAGGAAAGGGAATCGACGAGTTAGAATCGGCAGACGGTGTGATCGTGCCCGGGGGATTCGGATCGCGTGGAATCGAGGGTAAAATCGCAGCAGCCCGCTACGCGCGTGAAAACAAGGTGCCGTATTTGGGCCTCTGCCTCGGCATGCAGGTTATGGTGATCGAATTCGGCCGACATGTGCTGGGCTCGGAGGACGTGAATTCGACGGAGTTCAATATCAACACACCGCATCCGGTGATCGACTTGCTTCCCGAACAGCGTGGTATCGGAGACATGGGCGGTACGATGAGGTTGGGCCTGTATCCATGTGTCTTAAAGCGGGGCAGCATTGCGAAACACGCCTACAATTGCAACCGCGTAGAAGAGCGTCATCGCCATCGATTTGAGTTCAACAACACATATCGTGAAATCTTTGGTGAACACGGTATGGTTTTTTCGGGGCTTTCGCCCGACGATCGCCTGGTCGAAATTGCAGAGCTGAATGATCATCCGTTCATGCTCGGCAGCCAATTCCACCCTGAATTTTTATCTCGGCCCAATCGACCGCATCCCCTCTTCAAGGCGTTTCTCGAGGCCGTGGCCGCGAAGGCAGAAGAACGGATGAATGTCGAGAAGCGGAGCGTCGCAGAGGGCACGGATTAGAATTATCCTGATTTGTTTGTTAAAACACTGTCGGGAGAAGGGAAGATTTTGGCTATTCGCCATCCAAAATTTCCGGTGCTTGCTCGGATACGTTGAGACGATCTGCCGTCAGCTTGGCGATACCGTTTCGTGTCTGGTTCACGAGGCGCAGTAGTTCCGCTTCGATTGCCCCCAACGATTCAACGATGTAATCGTCCGCCTCGCGGCGGATCAACTCCGCATCCGCTCTGGCCTGGGCCAGGATTTGTTCCGCTCTGGCTTGTGAAGCTTCCACGATGGCATCTCGAGCGACAACCTCATCGGCGTTCTTCTTTGCCAGGCCGATGGTCCGATTGGCTTCTTCCTGAGCTTGGGCGAGTACGCGGTCGCGCTGCGCAAGCACCTGCTGCGCTTTTTTGACCTCATCCGGAATGGAAATTCGCATCTGATCGATGATTTCCAGCATACGATCTTCGTCTACCACGACGTTGTGGGTCAGCGGAATCGGTCTGCTTTCGTTGAACAATTCCTCTAATCGATCCACTAGGTGTAGGATGTCCATACATTCCTCCGGTCCGGATTGCGGGATGAGAAGGACCGCATGCTTGATGTTGCAAGGTTTAGGCCGAAGCGTACACCGAATAAGCGTTCCGGTCAACCAGCCTCAATCGCGCAGGGAGGTATCCGGAACCCTGTTCGGACCATCATCTCCGAGTTCTTTGAAGCGCAGGTCGAGCGCATTTGCGACATGATCCGGAACGAGACTGCTGATGTCGCCGCCAAAAGAAGCGATCTCCTTAACGGTACTTCCCGTGAGGAAACTGTGCTCCTCGCTCGTGATTAGCGCAACGACGTCAATCTCGGGCTCGAGGCGATGATTGGCCAAGGCCATGCGGAATTCGTGTTCGAAGTCCGAAAAAACCCGCAGGCCTCGGACGATGACTTGCGCGCCGACTTCCTTGCAGAAGTTTACCGTCAAACCGCTGAAGATGGTCGCGCTAATTCGTTTATCATCTTCGAATTCTTTTCGAACGAGTGCCAGTCGTTGTTCGGGTGTGAATAGAAGCACCTTGTTGGGTTTATCGTATACGGCAATTATCATTTCGTCGAACAAGCGGATTGCACGCCGGGCGATGTCGATGTGCCCGTAATGAATTGGATCGAACGTGCCAGGAAAGACGGCTCGAACCATTAGCTCATTTCTCCCTTCTCGATTCCCCAATAACGCTGCATCTCCTCGGCGATCCGCGCATGTTCCGGCTGAGATAGCGTTGGATCGCTGGAGAAAACGTTCTGTGCCTCTCGGCGAGCTTTTTCGATTAACTTAACGTCCGTAATCTGCGCGGTGCGGAAGTCCGCGAAGCCCGATTGGCGGGTTCCCAGAAACTCACCCGGACCGCGTTGGTCGAGATCGAACTCGGCGAGCTTGAAGCCATCCGTCGTGGATTCCATGGCCGCCAGCCTCTCGTTATCTGTAGCATCATCACTGTCCGGGATGAGCAGGCAATAAGACGGCTGGTCACCTCGTCCGACGCGCCCGCGGAATTGATGCAGCTGTGCCAGACCGAATCGATTGGCGCCTTCGACCAGCATGACAGTGGCATTGGGGATGTCGATGCCAACTTCAACCACGGAAGTAGAGACGAGAATGTCGATATTCCCTTCCCGAAACTGAGCCATGATCTCATCTTTTTCGTCCGGACGCATGCGGCCGTGCAGCAATCCGACTCGGAACTGGGGGAAGACTTCTTTGCTTAGGCTTTCGTACTCTTCCACGGCGGCTTTCGCCTCAATTTTCTCCGAATCTTCCACCAACGGATAGATGATAAACGCTTGGTGCCCCTGCTCGACCTGTTTGTTGATGAATTGATGTGCGCGGGTGCGTTCTTGCGGACGGAAGACCATTGTCTCGACTGGCAAGCGACCTTTGGGCATCTCATCGATGAGCGACAGATCGAGATCGCCGTAAACGGTCAGGGCGAGTGATCTTGGGATGGGTGTTGCGGTCATCACCAACAGATTGGGGTTGTCGCCTTTATCGCGCAGAATTGCCCGCTGCTCCACGCCGAAGCGGTGCTGCTCGTCGATCACCGCGAGTCCCAAATTCGCGAATTTGACCGGGGTTTCCAATAGCGCGTGAGTCCCGACGATGACCAGGATGTCACCGCTTTCCAGTTTTTTACGGATTTCATCTTTGTCGGCGTCCGAAGTAGCGCCGAGGATCATCGCGATTCGATCTTCGGGGATCCCGGCGGCAGAGGGCAAAATCTCACGCAGAGTCTGGTTGTGTTGTTCTGCGAGTATGCTGGTGGGAGCCAGGATTGCAGATTGCGCACCACATTCAGCCGCGATCCCCGCAGCGACCGCCGCGACGACCGTCTTTCCTGATCCCACATCGCCTTGCAGCAATCGGTTCATGGGGTGGGGCGCTTCGAGATCGGATTGGATTTCTTTCAAGGCTCGCTTTTGCGATGCCGTCAACTCGTACGGCAGGGAGTTCTGGAAACGCTCGACCCATTCGTTATCCACACGCAGTACAGGGCAGCTGAGGCGTTCCCAGGCTTGCTTCTGGCGTAGAACGCCAAGCTGCAGCATGAACATCTCATCGAAGGCGATACGGTGCTGCGCCTGGTGCAGGTGATCCCAATCGTCCGGAAAGTGAATTTGCTGCAGCGCCAGATTCAACGGGATCAGATCGGCCGATTCGCGAATCGATGCGGGGAGCGGATCGGGAACCCTTGGCGCCAAGCGCGTGACAACGGAATGGATAACGCGACGCAGCCATTTACTGGAGACGCCTGCCGTGAGGGGGTAAATCGGTACGATGCGGTTGGTGTGCAGCTGCTTTCGCTCCAGCAGCTCCCATTCCGGGCTGTTCATGGTGAGGTGCCCAAGGTACTGATCGATCTTGCCGGACAATACGATTGGGCGGTCAGGCTTCAGGCGGTCGGCAATCCAGGGCTGATTGAACCAAGTCACTCGCAACGAGCCGGTACCGTCACTGATGACGGCTTCGACGAGCTTCATCTTTCCGCTGCGTACGGTTCTTGCATTCACATCTTCAACCGTACCGATGACGGTCACTTCATCCCCGTAGAAAAGTTGATTGATGGTCTTCAGTTTCGAGTAGTCGTCGTAGCGGCGAGGTAGATGCCAGAGCAAGTCGCCCAGCGTGGATAAATCCAGTTTCTCCAACGTTTTAGCGGATTTCGGTCCTATGCCGGCGATGCTGGTCAATGGGGCGGAAAGTGCAGCCGGAGGACCTTGAGGTTTAGCCTGGCGGTCGGCTGCGTTCTTCTTTTCCGCTTCGCTTGTTTTTATATCGGCCGGTTCTTCTGAAATCTCCGCGCGCGTGTCTTCAGAATCGAGTTCAATTACGTCTCTGGTTTCTGAAGCAGTAGATTTTTCAGCCTGTGATACTTGCTGAACGTCGACGGCCGGTTCTGCAGACTCGGTCGTCCCTGCGTGGGCCAAATCTGGAAGCGGCAGATCGGGGAACTCGGATTTTAAACGGCGTACAAGTCCTTCGAGCGCTTCCTTGCGTGAGGCGACCGATAACTGGGGATAATCCCGGAGTCTCGCGACTACAGCTTCGATCACGTTATCCGGCACCCCTGTCGAACGCGCTTCGGCCTCCCAGGGTTCCAGCATGCGCTGCAGACCGCCGACGACGGCTCTGTTATCGAAGTTGCGATCCATTTCCAAACTTAAATACTTGGCGACTTTTTCCAATGATGAGTTCATTAGATTAATAATAAAGGCGATGCTGGAAATTTGCCAGAGACTAAGTACATAGTCCGGCGATGCCCAGTGCAGCCGGGCCGACATAGACGCCCAACAGCGTCGTCGCGTCGACGATCATGGGCGGCGTTTTGGAAAAATCCGCCACCGATTCGGCCAACGCTCTGGCTTCTTCAGCGGCAGCAGTATGCAAGATTGCCAATCGTTGGAGCGAGCCCCATGATCTTGCCAATGCTATTATTTCCTCAACAGCCTTGTGGCGCGTGCGCACGAGAGCTTTACGCACGACCTCTCCTTGTTCGACGCCGACAAGCAAACGGATGCGGAGCATCTTTCCAAGACTGGCGGTCGCCCAACTTACGCGTCCGCTTCGCAGCAGATAATCCTGCGTGTCCAACATGGCGATCAAGCGGATTCTTAACCTGGTTTTATCCATCTCTTGGAGAATGGACGGCAGCGGTACCCCTGCGGAAACCGCCAGGGCTGCTTCCATCACTTGAAAGCCCAATCCCAACGTAACTTGCTGGCTGTCGTAGATGTGGATTCGATCGCCGAATTTCTGCGCAGCTTGATTGACGACGTTGATCATCCCACTCAACTTCCCTGAAAGGTGAATCGAGAGTACCTGATCACAGCCGGAAGCAAGTCGTTTCTCATAAACCTCTTCGTAGGCGAAGGGGGAAGGGGCGGCGGTTGTCGGCGGGGTCCGATATTGTGGCAAGCGTTGATAAAAATCGTTTCGAGCGATGTCGATGCCATCACGATAGGTTTCGCCTTCGATGGTGAGCAGCGCAGGCACAACATCGATGTCCAGGGCTTGTGCGTCCTGCTCCGGAATGTCGGAGGTGCTGTCGGTTACTACGGCAATTTTTGAGTTGGCGACTGTCAAGGCGATTAATCCATGGCCTCCAGGACAACGATACCGAGACTGTCCAATCCGAGATACGCCGTGAGGCAAGCGCCATACGAGGTCGTGGAGATGGAAACGTCCGGATAGACGGGTCTTAGCCGTTCGATAATCGAGAGGCTCTCCTGCGTTGTGTGGGAGCCTTCTTGAAGAATGGCCAGATGCTCGATGTTCGAGAATTCGAGCACGAACTCGATCAATTTTTCAACCGCACGCACGCGGGAACGGACTTTCTCCATGGGAATCATCTTTCCTTCTTCTAGCGTGAGGAATGGGATGACCCCTAACATGTTTCCCAGGATCGCCTGGGATCGACTGATATATCGATTTTCTTCCAGGTAGAAAAGGTCGTTCATGAAGAAAACCATGTAGAGCCGAGGGATGATGTTTCTCGTAAGGCGGATGAGGGATTCGAAATCCGCTCCTTGCTTTGCTGCCTTAACCACCGCCTCTATCAGCAGACCCAAGCCGTAGGACACTGATTGGGAATCGATGACCTGGATTTTTGTTTTCCCCAAAAAGCGCTGGCTGGCGGCTTCCGCGTTTGCTACGGCGTTGCAGAGTCCCGCAGAGGTATGAATGGAAAGGATGTGGTCGCTCTCGGATTGTAGACGAGCGTAGATCGACGCTATCTGATCAACCGAAAACGGTTCGATCTTCGGGACACTCTGGCACTCCTCGATGACCGAGTGATAGCTGCTCATGTCTGCATCCGCTCGGTCCTCGATCGTTTGACTCCCACAGCGTATCTGCATCGGAGCGAAAGATACCGGGTATTGATGGACGATACTTTGGGCAGGAAAACGTGCAGAGTTATCGGTTACGATGCTGATGTTGGCCATGTTTATTCGATGGACATAATGATTTGATAGTGGGGTTGACAGCCCTCAACGACTTCTATTTCCTGATCCGTATAAATCTGGCGCAGATTGTCGGCGATGTCGTTCGCCTGCCTGGCATTGAGATCTGCACCGTAGTAGAAGGTTATCAGTTCCATCTCTCCCGCTTTGGCAAGCGCGAGCACATCCTTGGCGACCTGCTCAATGTCATCGCCCGATACGGTGAGACGACCGTTTAATAGTGCGATGATATGGCCTTCTTCGACCTGCACGCCGTCGATTTCGACGGATCGCGTCGCCGTAGTGATCTCGATACATTGGACGTCCTCTAGTGCGGCTGTCATTGCCTCGACGATTTTTTCGAAGTCACCTTGCTTATTGAAGGCGAATAATGCGGAAATCCCTTGCGGCACCGATACGCTGGGTATGACGGCGACCTGCTTCACGGTCAGATCGATAACTTGCTTTGCGGCCAGGACGACATTCTTGTTGTTGGGAAGAATGATGACTTTGTCGGTGGGGAGATTCTCGAAAGCGTTGAGGATTTCTTGTGTGCTGGGATTCATCGTCTGCCCGCCTTCGACGATCGAGGTAACGCCAAGGCTGGCGAAAACGCGGGCAATTCCGATCCCGGGCGCTACAACGATTGTCGCAATGTCTCCCGGTTGAATCGCCTCGAGTTGGATGTTATCCAAGGCTTGTTTTGAAGATTGCGCCGCCATCTGTGCCATTAAATTCTCGATGGCGACGTTGGTGATCGTTCCCAGCGTCTTCACGTATTCGATCGGTTCGTACTCCGTCTTGTCCGGCACGTGGATGTGCATCCGCATGATACCGTCACCTTCACCGACCTGGATCGAAGTGCCCAGCGTTTCGAGGTGGTTGTAAAAATCCTGTATGTTCAGCGTGGCTTCAGGCTGGAAGTCGATCACCACTTCCCAATCCTGTCCCGGTTCGATCGCTTCGGAGGCGTTGTCCAGATTGAGCGAACTCAGGGGTTGGACGCCGACCACGGGTTGATCGAGGGGCAGGGAATACACCGCGCGCAGCATGCCCTCGAGAATGAGGAACAAACCCATACCACCGCTATCGACCACACCGGCCTCTTTCAGAACGGGAAGCAACTCCGGTGTTCTTTGGACAGATTCATCAGCCGCAACGACGATGCGCTCTAGCAGCTCGTATGCGGAATGCGTCCCATTCTTCACGGCCTTCTCCGCTTCGTCGGCAATGTCTTTCGTGACTGTAAGAATGGTTCCTTCGACCGGACGAACGACCCCCTTGTAGGCGGTTTCCCGCGCCTCGGAAAGTGCCGCTGCCATGTTTCCGACATCCATCTTCTCCAGATCGTCCAGTACACGGGAAAAACCTCGCCAGATCTGGGAGAGAATGACGCCGGAATTGCCGCGTGCGCCCATTAAAGCCCCATGCGCGATCGAGTGAGCTACCTGGCCGATCGAGCGATTGGTTTCCTTGGAGGTCTCATCCATGGCGGATTGCATGGTCAGTACCATGTTGGTGCCTGTATCTCCATCAGGCACGGGGAATACGTTGAGAGAGTTAACCAGCTGCTGATTGGTGCGCAGCCATGTTAGTCCAGCGGCTGTTAGTCGACGCAGCATGTTTCCGTCGACGGTTTTATACCGTCCGATCAAGCGTTGGCGGTCTGATTCGTCAATCTGCGGGATCACATCGCTCATCGTCTACCTGTCCTCAGTCGATCAGTCTGTATCGCTGACACGCAGATCCTGCACGTGTACGTTTACTGCAGACACCGGCATGCCAATCGCTCGTTCGACTTGAAAGCGCACGGCGTTGGCGACGCTTCCAGCAACGGAGGAGATGCGTGTGCCGTACTCGACAATCACGAAAAGGTCGATCGATATGTGGTCCTCGTACGCGTTGACATCGACGCCGTGGCTAGGATCGCGTGCGATCACGTTGGCGATGCCGTCCACAAAGTTTTTGGAAGACATCCCGACCACACCGTAGGACTGAAGCGCAGCTTGTGATGCGATTGTGGCGATTGCCCTTGGGGCGATCGTGATTCGTCCCAAATACGTTGTTTCACCGGTCATATATTTTTGCCTCCGAGGTGGCAGCAATCAATTGATACATCCATAATCATGTGGTAAGATTTGTGCCGCTGGAGTGGATTGTCAACTCCTTTAGAAAGGGTATCTGATGGCTAAGTGTGAAAATTGCGGCAAGACGACGGCATTCGGACACAACCGTAGCTTCTCCATGAAGGCTACGAAACGCACTTTTCGACCGAACCTGCAAAAAATCCGCGTTGTTGAAAACGGTCGTTTGGTGCAGAAAACGCTGTGTACGAAATGTATAAAACGCCTCGCTCGGGTCTGATCTCGAAAATCATACTTCTATTGATTTAAACCCATACTTCGACCGCCGCCTCGGCGGTCTTTTCCATTAATTTAACCCGAAAATTCCCAATTGGCTTCGAATTCAAGCGATCCTTCAGTGAATCACCATCGTAAACGCGAATAAGGAATCCTGCGGTGTACATCGATCTCTTTTCAATCTGTTTGAACGGCTGTGTAGATTTGCGCCCGGGTTTAAGAAAGCGCCAAAGGGTCGGTATGGATGGATAACCCTTAAATGTGTACGCAATCATACCTTCTCGAACCCCGCTTGACAAGCTGAATTGGCGGACATCCATTTCCGAGGCGACGGAGGTTTGAATCATGCTCTTCGCAGAGCGATTCGGCAGCGCGCTGAATTTGTGTCGAGAAAATTCATGATGCCGTGCTCTTTTCAGTCGCCAGCTGGCCACAACCAGCCTGGATCTTAATCCCGCGGCGTAAGCGCATCGTCGCAGAGATCCCGCGGCTGGAGAGTCTTCCTAGAAAGATATCAGCGGCCTTCCTGGACGTCGCATCTCCATTAAAATCCGGAGTTGGATTGAGGGGAATGAGATTTACATGGCAATTCATATCGTGGATGAGTTCGGCAAGTGCATCCGCCTGATCCAGACCGTCGTTTACCTCCCGAATCAACGCCCATTCAAAGGTGATCCGCCGGCCAGATTTACGGACGTATTCCTTGCAAGCAGGGATGAGAACTTCTAACGGATAGCGACGATTGACCGGCAGTAATTGGTCGCGCAACGAATTTGTGGCCGCATGCAGAGACACGGCCAGGTTGAACTGCCAACCTTCCTGGGTGAAACGTTCAATCCCCGCCACCAAACCGACGGTCGAGACCGTAAACCGTCTGACACCGAGATTGAATCCCTCCGCATGGTTGAGCCGCGAAAGTGCCTCCAGAACCGCGTCATAATTGTGAAAGGGCTCTCCCATACCCATCACAACGACATTGGTGACCTGTTTCCCTTGTTTGGCGAGCTGATCGGCAAAACGCATGACCTGTTCAACGATCTCTCCACTGCTCAGGTTTCTGCCATATCCCATTTGCCCGGTGGCGCAGAACTCGCAGCCCATGGCACAGCCGACTTGTGAGGAAATACAAACTGTGTTGCGTTTCTCGTAATGCATGAGAACGGCTTCCACTTTTAGTCCATCGGAAAGTGTAAATAGTGTCTTTTGCGTGCTGCCGTCCTCGGAGTGTTCTCTCGCCGATTCGCTCAAATTCTTGAAGGAAAAATGATCCTTGATTTGCGCTCTCAGACCGGTGGATAAATCAGTCAGTGAGTCAGGCTCCGTGACCCTGCGCTGGTAGACGCCATGCCAGATCTGCCGGGCGCGGTAGGGTGGTTCTCCCCATCGGGCGAGGTAGTTTGTGAGTTCATCCAGGGAAAGATCAAAGATCGACGTTTGCGTACTCATGACGCCGCTACGGATAACTCTGCGGTGAGTGCTATGAGGTCTTCGAAAACCCAGTCCGGCTGGATCGAAGCGTCTTCAAGGTCGTGGCGAGAAGTCACACCCGTGAGCAGCAGCGCCGTGGCTAGACCTGCGTTCTTGCCTCCCAGGATATCCGTGTCGAGTCTGTCACCGAGTACCAGCGTCTCACTTGCCTGTGTGCCCAATTTGCGCAGCGCAAGCCGGAAAAGGTGGGTCTCAGGTTTTCCGATAATCAGGGGCGCTATACCTGTGGCGGCTTGAAGCGCAGCGAGCAGGGCGCCGTTTCCGATCGCAATTCCGCGTTCCGTCGGAATGCTCGGATCGGGATTGGTACCGATGAACACGGCGCCGGCCTGGAGGGCATAGGCCGCTTCCGACAGTTTCCGCCAGGAAGCTTCCCGATCTAAACCGACGACGACAGCGTTTGCACCGTTCGCTCCTTCGCAGATTTCGAAACCCGCGGAAAGGATCGCCTGTCTCAACGCGGGTTCACCGACCACGAAGACCTTTCCATCTCGATCGACATTCTGGCGTAGATAATCCGCTGCCGCCATTGCCGAGGTGATCACCTGACTTGGGGGGATATGCACGCCAGCATCGCCAAGCCGATTTACGAGCAATTCCGGCGTCGTCGTAGCATTGTTGGTTGCAACGACGAAGTCAAGTTTACGCGTGTCAAGCATGGTGAAGAATTCGGAGAGTCCCGGTAGGGGAGTAGAGCCACGCACCAGGACACCGTCCATATCGATGATCAAGGCGCGGATTTGATCCAATGTCGTCACATGCATCCTTTCGGTAATTCGCCAGGGTCGTCAAGCTCGGTCGGATTGACCGCTTCAGAGATCATTATAATGGCTTCCGGATTTTCATGGGGTCACGCACGAACGGAGATCGGGATTCGCGCGCCGATGCTGTCCATCGACTCATGCTTGTGACAGAGAGGGAAAGGGGGATTATGCGCTGAATTTTTGTACGAGATAATCGAACACGGGCTGGTCGATTCGACCGGCTTTGAAATCCGTGCGGTCTTCGAAATTTTCGTTCCCGATGAAACTCCGCAGGGACTTTTCGGTTTCTTCGTCGAACTCGCCATGAATTGGGCCCGTGTAGTAGCTCTGCCGCTGCATGATCTCCTGCAGCGTTTTCGCCACATCTCCCGCGATTTGGAGCTCGTCTTCTTGGGCGCTTTTGCCGAAATACAGTCGATGCAGATTCAGCAACGCCGCCAATTGGGGAACCGGGTCGATATGGTCATCCACACGGTAGTCAATCCAACGATCATTCATGCCGCCGTAGCCGCCTTCGGGTTTGACAACATAAAGCGCAGCGCTCTGCCGTCCCCGCCGGTCGCCGCCAGCGCGATCTCCGGCGAGCAGCGCGTTAAGCAAGCGTTCGGGGAAATCGCCCTCGAATTCTTGATATGCCCGGACCATTGCATCGACGGTTTCCGGGCCGGTAAGGATGTTCCCCTGGATGGCATAATGCTCGCCAATACGTCCGCCAGCCCAAGCATGGCAGTCGTCTCCTGTGAAAGTGGCCGCCTCACCACGCGCGTCGATCAGGCCAACTTGACGTAATTCTCGTTCCTCATCGTCTTTCAGCAACCGCTCGAGGGCTTCGCCCGCACGCAAACCTTCTTCCATCAAAGCCAGCCCCCGGGGTCCATACGTCGTATTGGCGTACGACTGCGTGGCGACGGCACCTACACTGGCTTTCGCCCAGGGAACCACGGCGCCCACTGCGGGGAATTTCGATGCTACTGCGACTCCCCAAGCGGGCACGCTGGGGTCAAATGCCACGATGGAAAACGTAGACAATTTCGTCAAGTAATGTTTCCTGGACTCGTGAAGAACTAGGCGGCGTCAGGCAGAGTTTCATCGAGATAGGCAAGTTCCTTGCCTTTCTCGTCATGCAGCTGGGGTTTGCTATCGCCGCGTATTGCATCGGCATCTACGGTTACTCTGCGTATTTCAGGACGTGAGGGGATTTCATACATCACATCGAGTAAAGCGCCTTCGATCGTGGAACGCAGCCCACGGGCGCCCGTCTCGTGTTCCATGGCCAACTGGGCTGCGGCTGCCAAGGATTCTTCATCGAATTGGAGTTCAACGTTATCCATTTCGAAGAGACGCTGGTATTGGCGCACGAGTGCGTTTTTAGGTTCGGTCAGAATCGCACGCAAGGCTTGGATGTCGAGCGGATCGATGCTGATCGCAACGGGGAGACGGCCGACGAGTTCCGGGATCATCCCATAGCGCATGAGATCGTCGGGCGTAATGTAGCGCAGCAGTTGACTTTCTTGCGCCTCGATCGTTTTTGTGTCTGTTACCGTACCCGTGAAGCCCAGGCGGCCTCGTCGTCCCATACGCTCGGCGACGATCTGAGCCAGACCGTCGAACGTTCCCCCGCAGATGAACAGCACATCTATAGTGTTAACCTGGATGAATTCCTGCTGTGGGTGTTTTCTTCCACCCTGAGGAGGCACATTGACGGCGGCTCCCTCAATTATTTTCAACAGCGCTTGCTGAACGCCCTCTCCAGAAACGTCGCGTGTGATGCTGGGATTATCGCCGGTCTTGCGTGCCGTCTTGTCGATCTCGTCAATGTAGACGATGCCGCGCTCGGCGCGGGGAACGTTGAACTCCGCAGCTTGAAGAAGGCGAAGAAGGATGTTTTCGACGTCCTCCCCGACATATCCAGCTTCGGTGAGCGCCGTTGCGTCCGCAATGCAGAAGGGAACATCGAGGCTTTTTGCGAGTGTCTGGGCCAGCAACGTCTTTCCGCAGCCCGTAGGACCAACGAGAAGAATGTTGGCTTTTTCCAATTCGACGTCTGTACGGCCGCGGTGGGCGATGCGTTTGTAGTGGTTGTATACGGCAACCGAGAGGACGCGTTTCGCAGGGTCTTGACTAACGACGTATTCATCCAGTTTTGCGTAGATCTCTCGAGGAGAAAGTGGGGGTTTCGCTGATACCGCCGCGGCGCTGGACAGCGTGGGTCTTTCGTCCTGCAGGATGTCGCGACACAAGTCGACACATTCGTTGCAAATGAAGACGCCCTCAGGTCCCGCGATCAATCGTTTGACTTCCGCTTCAACCCGACTGCAGAAGGAGCACTCACGGATTTCGGTTTCTGACGAGCGTCTTCGGGCCATCGACCTCTATTTACTTTCCTTTTTCTTTTTATCCGCCGATTCTTTTTCATCGGAGGGGTACAGCACATGATCAATGATGCCGTATTTTTGGGCAGCATCCCCGTCCATGTAAAAATCGCGTTCCGTGTCGGACTCGATCATATCCAAGGACTGACCCGTGTGCTTTGAAAGTATAGTATTCAATTTTTCCCGCAGGCGCAAGATTTCTTTGGCTTGAATCTCGATGTCGGTCGCTTGTCCCTGCACGCCGCCCAAAGGCTGATGCAGGTGAATCGTCGCGTGGGGCAAAGCATAACGCATGCCTTTGGTGCCCGCAGTCAGGAGCACGGTCCCGAATGACGCCGTAACGCCGACGGCGACGGTCGATATCGGCGCCCGGACTTGCTGCATCGTGTCGTAGATCGCCAGACCGGCATAGATCCCACCCCCCGGAGAATTGATGTACATGTAGATTTGCCGCTCGGAATCTTCTCGATCGAGATACAGCAATTGGGCAATGATCAGATTGGAAACCTGATCGTTAATCGGTGTTCCCAAGAAGATAATTCGTTCCCTCAGGAGCAGCGAGTAAATATCGTACGCTCGCTCCCCACGACCGGTGGGTTCGATTACCATGGGAATGGCTGATCTTGGATCGGAAATTTTCATTGTTTCTACCCTCACTCTTTTTCAGACGTTTCTTCCGTTTTGGATGACATTTCTTCGGATTTTGATTCACCCTTCGATTCTATTTTATCGCCTTCGCCCTTTGCGATGGCGATAATTCTTTGAAATGCTTTCTCGGTCAGCAGATCCAGCCGAATGCGGCGGCGCCCCTCTGGGTTGTCAATGACCTTACGGAATTCACCCGCACGTTCCTTGAAGGGCTGAACCATGCGTTCGATCTGCTCGTTAATTTCCTGCTCATCGATTTCCAGGCTTTCTTCTTCAACGATTTTACCCAATACGAGCGCCTTTAGCAGCCGGTTTTGAGCTTGCGGGAGCAGTTCCTCGCGTAAGTCGGCCAGCGTTTTCCCCTCGATCTTCAAGTAATCATCCAGAGCCATGTTCTGCGAAGCCAGGCTTTTACTCCATTCGGTGACCAATTCGTCGATTCCTTCTTCCAAAAGGATGGGCGGATATTCGAAATCGGCTTTTTCCACGAGGGCAGCCATGACTTCGTCTGTGTAAATTGAATTTGCTTCCTGCTGTGCCGATTGGAGGAGATTCTCACGCAGCTTCAAGCGCAGATCGAGCAGATCGTTGAATTCCCCCATGCTCTGGGCGAGATCGTCTGACCATTCTGGTATGAGGCGGGATTTGACTTCCAAGCATTTGACATGAAACGTTGCAGCTCGTTTGCGCAGTGTCTCAACGGGGTATTCTTCTGGGAACACGGCTTCGAAATCGAGTTCCTTGTCCGCTTCGATGCCTACAAGATGCTCGGTGATGCCCAGGATCGGCCAGCGCGTATTCTCATTGAGAAGAATTTCTGTGCCTTTAATGTCCATAATGGCAGCATCTTCACCTTCTTCGGGCGCCTTCAATTCGCTGGTCACGTCGACGATGACAACATCCGACATCTGCGCCGGGCGATTGGCGGGTTCGATCAATGCCCGGCTTTGCCGGATCTCCTCCAGGACTTTTTCGAATTCCTCGTCGCTGACTTCGGGTGCCTCGAAGGGAATACGGATCTTTTGATAATTGCCAAGTTCAACGTTGGGCTCCAACGGTACAGTGAAGCGCAGGACAAGAGGCTCCTGACTCACGATTTCTTCGAGAGTCCCCGGAGCGTAGGGATCAAGCTCAGATTCCTTGATCCCTTCTCGGTACATTTCCTGACCGAGACCGTCCAACGCCTCCTCGAAAATCGCTTCGTGACCGACTTTGTTGAGAATCACCTCATACGGTGCTTTTCCCGGGCGGAATCCCGCGATTTTGGTGTTTTTTGCCAGCCGGCTAGCAGCAGATCGCATGGCGGATTGCAGACGGTCTTCGGGAACCTTGACCGTCATTTCGACCTGACGATTTTCCAGATCTTGCGTTTGTACGTTCAAAGCTTTTGTCCTCTCGTGATCAGCCTTTTCGGTGCGCGCGGATTTTATGCGTATCGACGGCAGATCGTTGTTCAACTCGATTTTAGAATGCTGGAGTAGGGAAGGCGGGATTTGAACCCGCACGCCCGGAGGCACGTGATCCTAAGTCACGCCTGTCTGCCAGTTCCAGCACTTCCCCGTTCAGGAGATTATAGCTTCCGCGCAGGGCTGTGTAAAGCCAGGCTCACTGCGTTCGGATCGAATCCAGGTTGGAACGTACCTGCGCCAGGTGAAGTACGTCGTGATCGGTGGCGAATTTCATGATTTCCGCTAGCGTGGTAGGTCCAAGCAGGGAGTGCCGGGCCGGCCTGTTCCATTGGTCGCGGGTGAGACCTTCAAGCTGCGTGATCAGTTTTAGCCGCACTTGTGTAAATGCATCGAATGCGGCCTCACCGGACTGCTGCGCATAGTCGCGTTCCGCAGCCCATCGATCCGTATCGACGGCGGAAATATGCGGGTTGTCTTCCGCAATCAATGACTGGACACGTGGCAAATACACTTCCCGCTCGACATCGCGCAAGTGGCACATGATCTGATTGATCGCCCAGGCGTTTTTCTTGGGGGCTCGATTCCACTGCGCTTCATTCAGTGAAGGAAGCAGGGTGTGAAGCGCGGACAAATCTCCCCGCAGGCGAGCGAGGATCGCCTCGAGTTGCCCTTCGGCATCGTTTTGGACTTCCTGGTGTGCTCGATCGATCCAATCCACGGCATCGAGCAAATCCCCTCCAGGAAACTGATCCGAATCGTGATTCACATCAAACACCGCCAGTCCCAGGCTTTGGGCTGGCGTGAGATCATCCGTTGGATCGTTGCCGATCATCGCGGCCTGGTGGGGAGGAAGCCCCAGGCGAGCGAGGATTTCGGCGTAGTATTCCAGGCGCGGTTTGGCGAAATGGAAGTTTTCGTAGCTCGTCACGAGCGCATAAGGATACACATTCAGCGGCACTCCCGCCCATGCGAGACGATGTTCGATGGCGGGGAGTGGAAACAGAGGGCTGGTAGCAATGACGACTTCGATGCCTTTTTTGAGCGCCGCTTCGACGAGCTGACGGGCCTCTTCGCGGCGGGCAGTTAGCGCCTGCAAGCTGGGGAAAACCTCGGCGTAGAACCGGTTTATCTCGGGGACCAAATCCTTTTCTTCAACATCCAGATGGGGAAAGAAATGATCGGCGAAAACCTGCTGCAGGGTGCGGGTGGGATCCGAATTCTCGATCATCGCCAGACTGCCGGCCATTACCAGCGAGACAATTTGATCGGCCGGAGCCAGGTTCGAAAGGTACTCGCCTAACCGATCGAGGTAGACCGGCAAGAAGCGCTTCATGTCGTTAACGAGCAGTGTGTCATCCAGATCGATGAGCAGGGCGGAGATCATGAATTATTCTCAGGACGAAATAAATCAGATAGTTCGAGGTGACACTGTCCGCATCCCATTTCCGGTTCGGGGACATTTTCCAGCGTACGCGTACACATTGCACTCACTTCGACGCGGCGTCTCAAGCCGAGAAAACTAGAGACCACACGCGCTTCCAAAACCATACTCTTGCATGCGTTCGCCATCACGATCCGGGGGACGCGGCATTTTGCGCACAGATCCGGTGTATACACTCCACCGTTTGGTGTGCGTTCGATTAAGCGGCATTCCTGGATCGAGCGGCCTCGATGGAAATCTTGGTAATAATATGGGCAATCGCTTCCCGCGGGTGTTCGCATAGCCAAATATCTGGGGGATCAGGCGCGGGTGACGTACGCTCCGTTACGCGTGTCCACTCGGATAACATTGCCTGCCTCGACAAAAAGCGGCACTTGAACTTTCAAACTTGTTTCGGTCATAACGCTTTTATTTGCGCCCGTGGCAGTGTCACCTCGGACAGCCATTTCGGCTTCGACGACCTTTAAGTCGACGGTCGTGGGCAGTTCGAGATCTATCGCTTCCCCTTCAAAGAAAGTAAGCTTAACCTCCAAGCCTTCGGTTAAGTAGTATACCGCCTCACCGAGGACGGAGGCGTTCAGCGCCGGTTGTTCGTACGTTTCCGTGTTCATGAAGTGATACAGGTCGCCATCTTTGTACAAGAATTGCACCACGTGATGATCAAGGCGAATATCCTGGACTTTGTCACCAGAAGTGAAGGATTTTTCTAATACGCCGCCGGTTCGAAGATCACGGACTTTGGTGCGGATGGTCGCCTTACCCCGGCCGGGTTTATGATGGCTGTATTCGATGACTTTATACAAGCTGCCATCCAGTTCGAAAGTCACTCCGTTACGCAGTTCATTGACGTCAATCACAGATTTCGTCCTTTACGCTGAGATGGGGGCATTATAGCGTCTCCAACGTGAAGGCGTCAATTGCGACGTCCTAAAGAGGATCGAAGTGAGAAGGACTTTGCTGGTGCCCGCGGCGAGGAATTCCGAATTGAGGAGGAAAACCCCGGCGCTAGTCCAGGTCCCCGTCGATAGGAATGATGAGAGCGGTTATGTTGTCTTTCCCCCCGTTGGCAATGGCCGTTCGGATGAGTTCATCACACGTGTTTTGCGGCGAATCACCTCGGCGCAGCAAAGCCAGGATTTCTTTTTCCGTGACCATGTCGGTCAGGCCATCGGTGCAGAGAAGAATTTGATCCCCGGATTTTAGGTCCAGTTCACGCGCATCCGGTTCGATGCGGTCGCTCGCGCCAAGCGCCTGGCTTAACGCCTGCTTCGGAGGCCATAAACTCGGGTTCTCGGGAAGCACACCGTCACGCTTTGCCTGCAGGAGCAGGGTGTGATCCTCCGTGAGAATGCGCAGTCTGTCGCCGCGATACAGGTAGGCCCGGCTGTCTCCCACATGTGCCACCCATGCCGTGTGGGACGGTGTAGGAATCCAGAGGAGTACGACCGTTGTCCCCATGCGAATGTTGTTGTCACTTCCGCCGGCAGCGGCAAGTATGGCTTCATGCGCTGCATCAATACTGGCGAGGATCACTGCCTTTGGTGTTTGATGATTGCTGGGGTTGTGGGTCGTCAAATACTCTTGAATGGTGCGGACGGCGATGTAACTTGCAATCTCGCCGGCCAGATGACCTCCGACGCCGTCCGCTACGATGTAGACTCTCGAGTCCGTGTCGACGCTGTAATTGTCCTCGTTTTTTTCGCGCACGATTCCAGTGTCCGTGGCTGCACCGTACTCCATTCTGTCTCTCCGATGATTTTCGGTGATTACGCGCCGAAAAGTGATTTGCAAAAATGATGTTGCAACACGGCCATACTATATCGGAACTATATTTTTAGGGCAATTAACAAAAGTACAGGATTCGAACGACTTACTGCATCTGGCGATCGTCCGGTACACTCGTTCGTTTTTGTGATTTATAAACTCACGGTGATCCAGAGGGCGAGATTTCAAATCCCCAACCAGCGTGACGCTGCTTCCGGAAGCTCCTCCATGGAACCAGTGCGTGTGGTGCAGTGGGGAAGGGAGTCGATAAAAGACCGCCCGTATTTCTTGGAAAGAATTCGACGATCGAGCACGAATACGACGCCCCGGTCGGATTGTGTTCGGATGAGCCGGCCAAATCCCTGTCGAAATCGAAGAACCGCTTCTGGGAGGGTGTATTGATCGAACGGAGACTCGTATGTCTCTGCACGAGCGGCGATGATGGGATCGTTGGGGACGTCGAATGGCAGGCGAGCGATTCCCAGGACAGACAGTGCTTCTCCGGGAACGTCGACGCCTTCCCAGAAGGAGCGAGTGCCTAAGAGCACCGCTTGTTTGGATGATCGAAAGCGCTCCAGCAGGGCGTGACGAGAAGCTCCCGAAGTTTGTTCCAGCACGTCCACGCCTGCCTGCATGAGCGAGGGAGCAATGGCGCGGGCAGTCCGACTCAACTGCATATTCGAAGTAAATAAGACCAGCGCTCTGCCCAGGGTGGTGCGACAAAGGCGTATCAGTGTTTTTTCAACGTCGCGCTGATAGGCTTTGCGCTCGGATGGTTCCGGGATGTCGTTGATGAGATAGAGCAAAGTAGAGGTTTCAAAATCGAACGGGGAACCGAGGGCAAGTTCATCTGCGTCTACGGCATTCAAGCGCTGCTTGATGTAATCAAATTCTCCACCGACCGTGAGCGTGGCGGAGGTCATCACAACCGCTTCTTTTTCGTGCCACAAGAAACGTTCTACGAGCGGTCCAACACTAAGCGGTGCGGCATGTAAAACTAAATCGCCTGCACCGATCTTCGTTTGCAGCCAATAGATGGTTTGCGGATCGGGCTCGAAGATCATGTTTTCCAGATTGGTGATGATCTCCGTCAAACTGCGGGTCGATATGCGTGCCGCTGTGGCCAGGTTCTCTGCGGTCTCAACGCCTGTCGCGGTCATATCCTCCAATGCTTCGCTCAATACGGACAAGGACTGAGTGGTGGCTGAGAGCGGTCCGCGGGCATTCTCCCAGGCAATTTCGACATCGGACCATTTGGGGAGTGTGCGTGAGGCCGGCACGATCCGTATGCGTTGATCATAGGGTCCGATGGGTTTGCCGTCCCGCTGCTCGGCGAGGTAATCCGAGAGCGTGTCGAACAATCGTTGCGTCAGTTCGGTGCAATCGAGGCGTTTGTCGGAGATGGAGATGATGATTTGCTCCAAATTTTTAACCATCTCGGCCGGCAACTCTTTGCGTGCGAGTTCGAAGATTTGATGCAGCAATCCATCCCGCACGCTGCCCAGATCCCGCAGCATGAACCCCACTGCACTTTGACTGACCTGGAAGCTCAAGCCGTTCGTCGTCGCAGATTCAAGATGATGCGCTTCGTCGACGATGAGATAGCGATAATCCGGTATGACCCGATTGCCGGTGGCGATATCGGCCAATAAGAGCGCGTGGTTGACGATAATGACGTGTGCGCTTTCCGCAAGGCGATGGGCCTGGTAATAAGGGCATGCGCCATTGGTGTGCTCGAGACAGGTCTCGGCAGTGCAATCTTCCCCTTCGGCCGACAAGCGCGACCAGGCCGCGGCTTCCCGCGAGGACAGGTTGATCTCGCTGCGATCTCCACTGCCGCCGTTGTAAAGCCAGACCAGGATCTTCGCCAACATGCGCATTTCCTCCGGCGTACGCGGACCGATTTGGCGCAAGCTGGACAATCGTCTCGGACAGATGTAATTCGAGCGGCCTTTCAGGATGGCGGCGTGATAGTCTGCATCGAGAATGTTGCACAAATCGGGGATGTCTTTCTGCATGAGCTGGTCTTGCAAATTGATTGTGTTGGTGGAAATAACCACCCGTTCGTTGTTCTTGGAAGCCCAGGCTAGCGATGGAACGAGATACGCCATCGATTTACCGATGCCGGTTCCGGCTTCCACGAGCAGGTGCTGGCCGAAGGACAAGGCGTCGCATACCGCCTGCAACATGGTGATTTGCTGCGGGCGATGTTCGTAGGCCGGAAAGCGCTTGTCGAAGATGCCGCCAGGTTCCAGGACAGCGGCGATTTCGTCACGATCGAGCGGTTCGGTCTGCTCGTTGGCGGACAGCGGTGGTATTTCCGAGGCGGCAGGTTTGAAAAATGGAGTGCGTTTCATCTCGAGCGAGTCTGAATCGCTTTGGATTAATTGCATCTGCTCGAGCGTTTGATCGAAAAACCATCCGGCATCCCATTCGATTTCGGCTCCCAAACGACAGATCTCCTGCAACGCTTCTGGAGGCAGTTCGAGAGCCTTATCCATCAGACGGAGGAACACTTGCCGCGTCGTGTGGGCATCTTCGAGTGCACGGTGGGAGGTCATCACGGGAACGGCCAAGAAACTCGCCAGCGCAGCCAGATTGTAGCGTCCGGCGGAGGGCAGGAGTACGGAGGCGATGGTGTAAGTGTCCAACCCCAGGTTGTTCCGCAAAACGCCTCTGGGTTGAAGGAAACTGAGATCGAATCGGACGTTGTGTCCGAGGACGATGAGGTCAGCGGCGAAATCTTGAAAATCTTGAATGACCTGAGAAAGTCGCGGCGCATTGGCGAGCATCTCGTCCGTGATGCCCGTCAGGGACGTAATCAGGGGATCGAGCGGGCGTCCCGGGTTGACCAACGTGGACCATTCGTCTTCGACGCGGTTGCCACGGAATCGAACGGCTCCGATCTCAATAATGGAATCACGTTCGGGGTCCAATCCGGTGGTCTCTAAATCGAATGCGAGCAGGGATACTTTCATGACATTTTGGGGCATTATAGCATTAGAGTGTCCCATCCATGCTATACTCGGAAGGTGTCCGACGGCAGCAGTGCAATTGTGAGGTGGCATTGCACTAGTAATGTGCCCGGAATTCAATGGGGCAGGGAAACGAACAATGATTCTCGGTGTTTTCATTTTAAGCAGGCGTGCGATGAGGAATCCTTCCCAATGACGCGTCACGAGATCAACGATCTCGAGCTTGCTGCGATGGCTGCAGACGATGCAGAAGCGTTTGGGGAATTGTACGAACGACACGTCCGCAGAATATACAACTATATTTACTACCGTACGGGAAATCAGCAAGATGCGGAGGATTTGACTGCACGGGTATTCCAGCGGGCACTTCGCCACGTGCCGAACTTTGAAGATAAGGGCGTGCCATTCTCGGCTTGGCTCTATCGCATCGCCCACAATCTCGTGGCAAATTGGCATCGGGATCGCAGCCGTCGACCTGTCATCCCGCTCGAAGATCACGTGGCCGTCAGTAAGGTCAGTCATCATCCGGAAGCTGAGGCGATTGTCCAGGAAGAGCAGTCGATGTTGCTCGATGCTGTTCGGACTTTGCCCGACGATCGACAACAACTGCTGATCCTGAAGTTCGTGGAACGATTGTCGAACGCCGAGATCGGCGAGATTATGGGCCGAACGGAAGGTGCGATTAAAAGTCTCTACCATCGAACGCTGATTGCGTTGCGGGAAGAAGTCCATGACCGAGAAAACCGGACGGCTTCGAGAGATTAGAAGGAGGCCTTTTAATCGCTGCGTGCGACATTTTGTTTCAAGATAGTGAGTGTCCGTATCAGGTGAGTGAGTCTGGATGTTGGAGGAAAGACCATGATAGCCGCCTTAGGGCCTGAGCAACTGGATAACAAGGATTTGGAGCGGATATTAGCCAATACCTTGGTGCCGGTCGAGCCCAGAAGTCGATTCGTCAAGAGATTGAGAGCGCGGCTTGTTCATTACCACGGCGGAAATCTGTTTTCCGGCTGGATGGTCATCGTCGTCGTGGCGACCATCATTCTGGTCGCCATGACCATCCTCCGGTTTTTCGTGCGCGGTATTTCGTCGTGGGGTGGTTTGATCAATAACTTAAGTCGCAAACGGCGTGGGTCAACCGAGCCGACCTCGATTTCAGCTTGAGAGTGATTTTACCGCTACGTGGTTCATCCTTGCATTTGAACCGTCATCCTGGGTCGAAGAAAAAAACGAGACGCTCACATCGGGCGTCTCGAACGTTATGGGCATCGAGCTGAACTGATTTGCCAGCCCAGGGCTCGTGTGGCATGAAATCCCAGGATCCGGGCTCGCCAGATCGGATCCAGCAAGTTGATTATATGAAAGCGCTGCACCTCCCGCTACACTAGTAGTGGTCAAAGTCCTACTCAAATGCACAGGAGGTGCAGCATGACATACTATATCGGATGTGACGCTCATAAGCACTACTCATTATTCGCTATCCTGGATGATGAAGGACAGCTCCACCAACAGATAAGGATAAATCATGCACCCAAGGCCATTAAAGGCTTTCTCTCTCAATTCCCCGAAGGAACACCGGTGGCCCTAGAGACCGTCGGCAATTGGTACTGGATCATCGATGAGATCGAAGAAGCTGGGTGCATCCCTAAAATGGCGCATGCAGCCAAGGCAAAGGTCATGATGGGCAATGTCAATAAGACTGACAAGCTCGATGCCAAGGGCCTGGCTACTCTCGAACGCCTTGGCACCCTTCCCGTCGTCTGGCTACCGCCTGGCGACCTTAGAGACGAAAGGGATCTGCCTCGCACTCGGATGGCAATCAGCAAGATACGCACAGCTCTCAAGAACCGTATCCACTCAACCCTTGCCAAGTACAACCTCTC
>CAYYVY010000007.1:0-70784 GCA_964475265.1 uncultured Anaerolineaceae bacterium
AAACAAGTATTTTTCAATCATTCATCCGTTGTTGCACTTGGTAGTTGAATCCAGGGTATCAAACAAAGGAGACGACAAATGAAATTCAAAACGCTGCAACAGATTGCAATCGCAAGCATCCTCCTGTTATTTCTTACGGCATGTGGCCAAGCCGCTACTCCAACTCCCGTTGAGGTGAATAAGGGAGATACTGAAATGGAAACGGGCTCGGGGATCGTCCTAACGGTCAGCATGACCGAATTCAAATTCACGCCAAATACCTACAGCGTCCCGGCGGGGTCGCAGGTCACGCTGGAACTATCAAACGACGGCAGGGCCAATCACAATTGGGTTCTCATGGAATTCGAATACATTGCGGAAGCCCCATACAGCAACGAAGATGAGGCGCATGAATTGTTCAACTTCGTTCTCCGCCCGGGGGAAAACGAGACGTTCACGTTCACAGCACCCTCCGTTCCAGGGGAGTATCAAGTGGTATGCACTTTCCCAGGTCATCTCGCCCGAGGAATGAAAGGGATCCTGACGGTAACCGAAGCCAGCAGTGGCTAAGCAAGTGAAAACAAACGGATGGTGAGAAGGAAACCGATTCCCACTGCCCGCTTAGAATACCTGACGAAGGGCCGCGCGTTCGTCCAAACGAGTCGGCCCTTTGCGTTTGTCGCATTTGTATCTAGAAATCGGTCTCGAATTATCAAACCGTTCCTTGCGGGATTCAAACATCGTTCGCCCGAAATGTTAACGAAACGTTTATTTTAACCGACGAGAATTAAGCGTACACTGAGGTGAAACATGAACGACGCGAAGCGCCAAAACAACACAAACGGAAGAATCGCTTTACTCGCAATCGGGGGATGTGGATGTATTGTTTTACTTCTTGCCGCCCTTATCATTCCGTTCACAGTTGGACCCGGACTATATAATACCCTCGCCAACCGAATCCAAGGTTTGTTGCTGCAAACGACGCCGCAGGGGCCCATCGCCGCACCGACTTTCACTAAAATGCCAGACACAAACGCTGGCGGAGCGCACCCCGAATTCGCAGCTCCATCGTTGGCGGGATTCTATGATGCATTCGGCCCGGGCGTCGTTAATATCCGCGTCTTCACCACCCAGGGAGGAGTCGTTGGAGAAGGCGCAGGATCGGGATTCGTTCTAGACGAAGCGGGGCACATCATCACCAACAATCATGTTGTCGCTGACGCCGATGTGATTTCCGTCATCTTCTATAACGGTTTCGAAGTTCCGGCTGAGACCGTAGGCACTGACCCCTACAGCGACCTGGCGGTCATCCAGGCCGAATACCTGCCGGAAGGCGTGATACCGCTGGCATTGGAGGATTCTGATACCGTCGAAGTTGGCGAGTGGGTCGTCGCCATCGGAAATCCCTTCGGACAGCAAAGCAGCATGACGATAGGTATCGTCAGTGCAGTAGGTCGAACCATCAGCTCGGGGGCAACACCCTTCTCGATCCCGCAGGCAATCCAAACCGACGCGGCGATCAACCCGGGGAATTCCGGAGGACCGCTGCTGAATCTCGATGGACAGGTTGTCGGTGTCAACGCCCAGATTGCCACAGGAGGCATCAGCGCCAACGCCGGTGTGGGATTTGCAATCCCCTCCAATATCGTCCGTCTCGTCGCTCCCTCGCTGATCGACAACAACCAATACGTGTGGCCGTGGTTGGGCGTTACGGGAACGGATCTTTCCCTCGCATTGCGTGAGGCCAACGATATCGAGACGCAGTTGGGTGCCTACATCCTGAATGTCGACCCGGAGGGACCGACCGGCGGGGCCGGCCTGCAGGGAAGCAAAGGAACACGATTGGTCAACTCATTGGAGTTGCCGATTGGCGGAGATGTCGTCATCGCCGTCGATGAAGAGACGGTCAGCAGTTTCAGCGACTTGTTGGTCAGCATCGCATACAAGCACCCGGGCGACGAGGTGGTATTGACCGTGCTGCGCGCTGGCTCGGAATTGGAAATCCGCGTCGTGCTGGCACCACGGCCGTAGACGATTTAAGCGCTTGGCGTTAGCGTGCGGGAAATCTACTCAACGTGAAAAACCCCCAGCTGATACCAAATTTAAACTTTGCGTAGATCATTCCATTCACGCACGAGTTCTTTCTCTCTGCCGCTTAAATTCCTGGGCAGTTCGACTTCGACGGTCACGAATAAATCCCCGTGGCGATCGGGACGGCGAAGTTTGGGCATTCCCAATCCTTTGAGTCGAAAAACCTTCCCATTCTGCGTCTCGGGCGGGATGGTCAGATCTACAGATCGATCGATGCCATCCACGCGCACCTCGCCTCCAAGCAGTGCCGTGTACAGGTCCACTGGAACCGTCAAGCGTAGATCATCGCCCTGACGCTCGAAGCGAGCGTGGGGTTCAACTTCGATTCGAACGAACAGATCGCCAGATTGGGCGCCGTTCGCGCCGCGTTGACCCTGACCGCTCAATCGAACCCGTGATCCGGTTTGTACGCCGGGTGGGATTTTCGCTTCGATCCGGCGACCATCCTCCCACTCGAGGATGCGCGTCGTTCCGTAAAAAGCCTGCTCCAACGGTATGCGTATGCTGTGTTCGACATCACGCCCACGCTGCGGCCCGGGCGCGTACGCATGCGCCGTGGATCCTGCGGACACCCCGCCGCCCATACTGCCAAAAAGCGTCTCGAAGAAATCTGAGAATCCCCCCAACCCGCCCGCAAACATATCCTCAAATTCCTCCGGGCTTACTTTGCGGGTATACACTCGCTGAGCGCCCGGTCGAGCCGACCACTGACCCCAGTCGAAGTCCTCCGCACTCCCGCCGGCTTGCTGATACTGCTTCCACTGCGCGCCAAATCGATCGTACTTCTGTCGTTTTTCCGGGTCGGATAAGACTTCGTACGCTTCGTTGATCTCCTTGAAGCGGCTCGAGGCGGACTCGTCGCCCGGATTTACATCCGGGTGGTGTTTCCGGGCGAGCCGGCGGAAAGCGCTTCGGATTTCACTTTCCGAGGCGTTCTTATTTACACCCAGTACCTTGTAATAGTCTTTGTATTCCATCTGACGGCTACCTTGCTCGCAGGACGAGTTTGGCCAGGATGCAGTTGGTTCGATCGTCGCGTATCCACTCGATCGCATGCTGCTGCCGATTACTCGTCCCTCTATTCACTTGTCAGCGGCCATGTGTTGAGGGGCATATTTATCTTTGATGTCCGCCACAATCATGGTCGACATGCTTATACCCATATTATCCGCATTGTCTTAGATGTACGTTAGATGACACGAAATCAGCCATCCCTCTGCATCGATGCAATGGGATGGCTGCATGTAGTTAAGGCCGATGCCGGGCGGCTTGATTCGCAACGGGAGCTAAATGTGCCCGGCCTTCGGGTTGACTTACCCGCCCGAATCGCCAAGCGTTTCTATCGACTTGCGATGTTCGCGGTAATGCTCGTACGTGTTGGCTGCTATCGCCACCAACATCGGTTCACCGGCTCGATCGCCAACCAGACGCTCTCCGATCATGTCTTCGAACGACATTTCGCGTAAATCGTGCCTCACCTGCTCGTGATACGCATGAAACTCGCTGCGGACGTCCGCCAGTGGGCGATCCCGATTGCGCTCGTATAAAATCGCGTTGAAACCGTCTTCTTCCAAAGCTTCGAACGCTTTTAATTCCAATCCGAAAGCCTCGTGGGCGGCTCGATACTGCAAATAGTGCGAACACATGAACCGCTCCCAAGCCGTGATGTGGGCCAGAATGTCTTTCACGGACCAGCCGCCGAATTCCTGGATCTGCATCCGCTCGCTGTCGAACCCGGATATTACATCCGCCAGCAACTTCCACTCGCTATCGATGCGTTCGAACAATTCCGCTTTGGTACACGGCAGGCCATTTTCAACGTGCCTCGCTTCGTTCATGCTACTAAACCTCCAAAATTGAAGTGAATTAAATTACAACGTGTGTAGATTGACGCGTTCGCAGCTGCAGAAATGATCCATCTCGTCTCGTGACTGTTCGACTTCATAGCCCTTATCGGACAATAATGCTTGCTTTCGCGGTGCCATGCGCAGGTTGCGAAAAAAAACCAATGGTGTGCGCAGGATCGACCGCGCCGCTCGAATGAATCCGACAAGCCCACTCGTGTTGGATGCTTTTCCCAGCTGATTAATCAAGCTTCGTTGTTTTATATACTCCTGCAGTTCCTTTTGTCGCTCAACCATCAGGTATTCCGTATAAACCCACGGTAGCATCTTGCACCTCCCGCACATCTTTCAAATTTGACCCGCCGCTTATAACCTGCTATAATGTCTATAGTGGTTATAGATTAACACAGATCACATAACCTGTCAAGTGCTAATTGGTGGTTACACTTGCAAAGGAGCTGCGACGGGCAATGGCGAGCTTGAATCGAGAGAAAGACTGGGATTTCGACGCCGGATTGTTGCCTCTGGACTTCGCCAACACGGCAGAATGGCATGCCAGAGCCGATCCGATCGAACAAATCAAGTCGTATGCAGACCTGGTGAGCTGGTCCTGGAAGGCCGGCTTGCTGACAAAGGAAGCGGCGCAAGGCTTGCTGGATACGGCCGAGCATCGACCGCAGGACGCACGTCGAGCACTCGACCGCGCCATTGAACTGCGCGAGGCGCTCTACCGCATCTTCTCGCATCGCGCCGCGGGAACCGAGATTTCGAAAGAAGACCTGGCCTTGTTCAACGCTGCGCTGGGTGAAGCGCTGCATCGCGTTAAACTCGACACTTCAGGAGCAGGATTCTCCTGGGACTGGTCCAATGAAGATCAGAATCTGGAAACCATACTGTGGCCCATTCTTTGGGAGAGTGCCGAGTTGCTCACCTCGGACGACCTGAAGCGAGTGGGAGAATGCGCCGACGACCGCGGCTGCGGCTATCTTTTCTACGACAGCAGCCGCAACCACAGCCGGCGCTGGTGCAGCATGGAAAGCTGTGGCAATCGAGCGAAAGTCCAAAGACACTACCAGCGTTCGAAAGCATAGGATCAATCCAGCGACGGGGGACAATCGTTTCGAGTTAGAATCAGCCACGACCGTGACAGACAGTTCGATATCGGATATACTCACTCAGTGAGTATTCATGCCAAGAACGCACACGATCACGCAATCGCTGTCACCGGAGTACGTCGTGCTGGGCTTGCTGAAGCTTGAACCCAGCCACGGCTACGCGTTGCATCAACGCATTGAATCGGATTTGAGTCACGTGTGGCGAATTAGTCTCAGCCAGGTGTACAACGTCCTGCACAGGCTGGAAAACTTGGGGTTCATCCAACCAACGAAGAGCCCACCCGCGGAGGCACAAACGGATCGAGTACGCTACCGCATCACAGCGGCGGGCGAGCGGCATTTCGCATCCTGGATGCAAACACCCGTCGGACCCAGCGTGCGGGCGATCCGCATGGCCTTCATCGCCAAGCTGTACTTCGCCCATCATCTCGGACAACCCGCATTCGCAGAATTGATCGAGAGCCAGCGCTCGGCGATCGAAACCCAACTCGAACGACTTGATGCGCAATTCACCTCAATCCCCAGAGCACAAATCATCAATCGCATGGGGCTGCAACTGCGCATCAAGCAGCTGGAATCGCTGCAGACCTGGTTCGAAGAAACGATCACCGACATCCCTTTTACACCGGAGAGAGAAACATGAATCGCCATCACATCGTTGCCGGCTTAATCATTCTACTCGCGCTGGCCTTGGCTTCCTGCCAAAGCGAGGCAAGTCCGACATCCCCACCCCCGACTCCAACACAGGCGGAGGTGCAGCCAGAACCCGAATCGGCATCGGACGTGCAGGAAATCGAACCGATAACCGTAGTAGACGCCCTCGGCCGGGAGGTGACGTTCACCTCTCCACCCGAGCGCATCGTCGTCGCCGGACGAGCCACCACGCTGGTGGTCAACGCCGTCTATCTGTTTCCCGAAGCACAGGAACGGCTGGTGTCGTTCGAAAGCCGCAGCCAACGAGGTCTTGATTTCTATCCCATCATACAACCTCGGTTCGAGGAACTCGACCTGCTCGAGCGCAACGCAGGACCGGAGCAGATCGCTCCCCTCCGGCCGGATCTGGTCCTGCTGAAGAGTTTCATGACGGACAGCCTGGGCGCGGCGTTAGAAGAAATCGATATTCCCGTAATTTATGTGGATTTGGAGACACCCGAGCAATTCGAACGCGATATCAACATTATCGGAAGCGCGCTGGGAGACACAGATCGAGCACAAGAAATCAACGATTTTTACAACGCTCAACTTGAAAGGATCGATACAAAACTCGAGAACATCCCGGAAGCAGATCGGCCTGAAGTCTTGCTCATGCAGTACAGCGACGAAGAAGGCGAAATCGCCTTTGAAGTGCCTTCCGTTGACTGGCTACAGACTGAACTCGTCACGCTTGCCGGCGGCATCCCGGTCTGGTCCGACGCAGCAGAAGCCGGTGGCTGGACGGTCGTTGGGTTCGAACAAATCGCGGTCTGGAATCCCGAGAAGATCTTCGTCATTAATTACGCCGAGGATTCGGCTGCGGCCGTCGAAAGTCTGAAGCAGAATCCCAATTGGATGGCGTTGGACGCTGTCCAGCAAGGAGAGATCTACGGCTTCCCGGGTGATTTCTGGAGCTGGGATCAGCCCGATCCACGCTGGATCTTGGGATTGACCTGGATAACCACGAAAATGTATCCCGAACTCACGACAGACATCGATGTCCGTCAGGAAGTCATGGATTTCTACACGCAGATGTACGGCCTGGCGCCCGAAGTTATAGAAGCGGAGATCTTGCCCTTGATCCAATCCGGACTCGACTGAGTGCATCGGGGGTATATTATGCGCCTCGATCGACGCAGGCTGCTGTTTACCACCCTCGGCGTGACGCTGCTTGCCACTTTCCTCCTATCGGCTTTCGTCGGGCGTTATCCGCGACCGTTCTGGATGCCTATGCGGCTGTTCGGTGAAGATGAGTTGGCGCGCCAACTCGTGCTCTCCCTGCGTCTCCCCCGCTTGTGTTTGGGTCTGCTGCTCGGAATCACGCTTTCGGCGACGGGCGCGGTGATGCAGATGATCTTCCGCAATCCCCTGGTCGAACCCGGTTTCCTCGGCGTGTCCCAGGGAGCCACCTTCGGTGCAGCCCTCAGCATCCTCTGGATCGGATCGTCCTGGAGCATGCACGGCATGGCCATCCTTTTTGCCATGGCAGGTCTCTTCGCTTCGTACATCCTCGCCCAACGCATGCGCTTCGGCGGCTGGGTGCTGCGGCTGGTGCTGGCGGGCATCGTCGTCTCGGCCTTGTTTTCCGCCGGAACGGGAATCTTGAAAACCATGGCCGATCCCCTGACCCAACTGCCCGAGATCACGTTCTGGCTTTTGGGCGGTTTGTGGTCGGTGACCTGGCAGGACGTGCTTCACGTCCTGCCGTTCGCCCTTCCGGGGCTGACATTGGTGTACTTACTGCGCTGGCGCTTGAATCTGCTTTCCCTCGACGATGAGACGGCCTGGTCGCTGGGCGCAGCCCCGGCGCGCGAACGCAGCCTGCTGCTTTTCGGCGGGGTCGCCGCCACGGCTTCGCTGACTTCCGTGGCAGGAATCGTGGGCTGGGTAGGGCTCATCATTCCCCATCTCTCCCGGCGTCTGTTTGGCGCCGACTCGCGCTACAATCTGCCGGGCGCCATGCTGCTCGGGGGAATCTTTACCATTTTGTGCGACGATATCGCCCGCAGCTTAATGGCGGGAGAAATCCCCTTAGGCATCCTGACTTCGTTACTCGGCGGAACGACTTTCATCGCCCTGATGGTCACGATAAAACGGAAACAACGCCCATGAACGACACCACGCTGCTGCAGATCGAAGACCTTCATTTCCGTTACGACTCCAACCAGGCCTGGATCTTCGAGCATTTATCCGCAGCGATCCCCGGGGGAGAGATTACGGCCATCCTCGGCCCCAACGGCGTGGGAAAAACCACGCTGCTGCACATTCTCATCGGACTGCTGCCCGTTCAAACCGGCTCGGTCCGGCTTGTGGGTCGATCGCTGGATTCCTACACGCGCGGGGAAATGAGCCGCCTCGTCGGACTCGTGCCGCAGTTGGAACGCATCCCCTTCCCCTTCACCGTCAGCGAATACGTCGCCATGGGCCGGGCACCGCACATCAGCCTGCTGGGGACGCCCACGCAGGAAGACCAATACCGTGTCGATCAGGTGCTCGGTTTGCTCAATCTGCAAACGTTAAGGCAGCGTTCGGTGCAAGAACTCAGCGGGGGAGAATCGCAGTTGGTGCGTGTTGCCCGCGCCATGGTCCAGGAACCCCAAATCCTGTTGCTGGACGAACCCACCGCCCACCTGGACCTGGGCAACAAGTACCGTGTGCTCGAGGTGCTGCGATCCCTGCTCGACGACCGCACCACCGTGATTTTCACCACCCACGACCCCGATGCGGCTTTCGCCATCGCCGGGCAAGCGCTGCTAATGCACAGATCCGCTGCGCTGGCATTCGGCCCCGTGGAAAAAGTGCTCGACGGGAAAAATCTCTCACGCGCCTACGGACTGCCCATCGAGGTGCGCCGGGTAGATGGCCGCTTTATCGTCATGCGAAAGGATCAGGATTCTTGAAACGCCGCGGCGATATCTCCATCGTCAGCGGAAGCGTGGGTTCGGGTAAAACCACGTTCTGCAATAGCGTGATCGAGGCGATCAAAGACACGGCGCAAGGAACATGGACCATAACGGGCATCCTCGCCCCGGCCGTGCTCGCAGAGGATACGAAGATCGGCATCGATGCACTCGATCTCACCTCGGGCGAGCGGCGGCGATTGGCGCAGCGGCTGACGGACTCGTCTGCAGGTATCCGCACGCAGCGGTGGTCAATGGATCGAGGTACGATCGATTGGTGCAATCAAGTCCTGCGCAAGTCTACACCATGTGATTTGCTCGTCGTGGACGAACTCGGCCCGCTGGAATTCGAGCGGGACGAAGGTTTTCGGGAGGGTCTGACTGCCCTGGATTCGGGTCAATATCGAGCCGCGCTGGTCGTCGTCAGAACGGAATTGCTGCATTTTGCTGAGGAGCGCTGGCCGGAGGCCGTAGTTCATACGATCCGGAATCGCGAACATGCCGCAGTAAGTGCCGCTGAGTTATCAAAGAAAGTCTTTCTAGCCGGAAAAGGCTAGATTCCTCGGAACATCTACATTCACGGTTCAGCCGTCATTGTCTTCAAACGCAATTCTGCTTAATCGATCATTTCGTAGTGATTGAGGACTCGCAGCGCCCGCAGCGTGTTCCAGCGGCTGGGCTGACCGGGCTTTTCCATCTCGAAGTGCAGCGCCCCGGGATAGTTCGCCTGCAGCGGCCAGCGGCCGTCGGCACGGCGTTTTTTCAGCAGCACCTCACAAGCCGGGCGCATGCGCTCGTCCCAGGGCACACCGGCGTCCTGGAAATAATCGAGGGCGCGCAGGATATCATAGTGCCAGCGACCCGGGAAACTGAGGCGCAGGAAATCCTTGTGTATGATCTCACCCGTATGATCGGATTTATAGAGCTGATGCATGAGAATGAATTCCGGCGACGTATCGGCCGCGGCTTCTAACTCGTCAAGCCGGTAGGAATATCCCTGGCGGGCATATTCCTGGATGCCTTCCAGTACGCAGATCGTCGAGTGCAGCGAGCTGTGTCTCGCTCCCCAGCGAGTCCTTTCGCAGTTGAAACCACCATCTTCCATACGTTCATTGATGACGTAATCGACGATGGATCTCAGCCCATCCTCATCCGTGCCAAAATAACAGGCATAGTTGAGGAACATGCCGTTGACACACACGTCGCTCGCTTCGATCGTCTTGGCCGGATTAATCCCGCCGTCCGCGGATTTGCGCCTCTCGAGGATGATGTCGATGCTGCGCCGTATCAGTTCGTTGTCCGGGGAGATTTGCAGCGTTTTCAGATCGAGAAGCGTGTAGTGCGAGCTCGTCCATTTCGGTTGGTAGAAACCACGTCCCCAATAGCCATCCGGGTTCCTTTCCTTCATGAATGCCGCCCCCCAACCCTGGTGAGCGATGCGCGCCTGGATATCCGGGCACCGTTCGCCCATGAGATCCCGATAGACCTGATATTGAATCGATACGTCCCCTTCCAACAGCCAGGCTATCATTTTCACATTCATGTTCACACTCCAGTTGGCGGCTCATGAGCTCAACGATTCGTAGTTCCTTCGCTGCCACAGTAAGGTTGTAGCGCTAGCCGATGAAGACATGATCGGCACTGATGTGGAACCACCGCCCCATTTGACGTGGGCCAGCCCTTTACGTTTGTCAGCCAAATTTCATCCCGGATCAAATGTATATTTTAAATCAGAATCGTCGTTTCTTTGGAACTTTCCGTTTTTAGCTGATAAAATGGAGGGTGAATATTTTCGCCTGGTGATGTTCTCTCCCTTGTTTCGAAAGGCGGGCTGCAATGAGAGAAGGGAACCTCGCTCAACGAACCGCAAGGATATTTTCGATAAATCAAGACAATTGGATCACCACTATCCGATCATATTTACCATATATGGAGTAAATTGATGAAAATAGTAACCTTATTTCCGATCGTCACACTGCTGGCGACCGTACTCACCCTGACGGTGAACGGATTGGCCAACGCCCTGCCGATCAACGGGCAGACGACGGGCGAGATTTCAGATCGCTTCGCAATTTACTTCGTTCCGGCCGGATACGTATTCTCTATTTGGGGGCTGATCTATCTCGGCCTGATTGCCTTTGCCATCTACCAGATCCTGCCTGCCCAGCGAGATAACGCTCTGTTGAAAGAAATCGCACCAGTATACTGGCTGGGAAGCCTTGTTAATTCCGCCTGGATTCTCCTGTGGCACTACGAGTATTTCCCGCTCACACTGGTCGCCATGCTCGTTCTGCTGGCGTCTCTCCTGTTCATCTACGTTCGAATTTCAAAAGCCCGACCGAATCTCGGTCGAGAACAAAAATGGTTCCTGCAGCTGCCCTTCAGCATCTATCTGGGTTGGATATCCGTTGCCACGATCGCCAACGTCTCCCAGGTGCTTTTCTCTGCAGGCTGGAATGCCTGGGGGATTTCAGCGACCGCCTGGACGGCGATCATGATCGCCGTGGCAACATTTCTCGGATTGATGATGCAGTGGCGCGAAAACGATTCTGCTTATGTGCTCGTTCTGATATGGGCCTTTGTCGGCATCGCCATCAAACACGCCGAGGTGGCAACTTCAGCCTGGGCGTCCGTAACCATCTTGGCGATTGCCGTCCTCTATGGGACCTTCCGCAAACGGAAGTTGAATCTGTCGGAGACGTAAAATGAGCGTCAAGATCGTCGCCGATTCGACCTGCGACCTGCCACAGAGCATCATCCAGGAATTCGACATCAGCGTCGTTCCGTTGTATATCAACATCGGTGATCAAGGATATCTGGATGGAGTCGACATCACGCGCAAGGACTTCTACATTAAGTTGCCGCATTACGACGTCCATCCCACAACGGCCACACCGGGCATCGAAAGCTTCACCCAAGCCTATCAGCGACTTGCCGATTCGGGCGCTTCGGAAATCCTTTCCATCCACATTTCCGAAAGCTTGAGTGCCACGGTCGAAGTCGCCCGCAAAGCCGCACAACGATTCAGGGCAGTGCCGGTCAGGGTTCACGATTCCCTGCAGCTGAGTCTGGGCACGGGCTTTCAGGTGGAGTTAGCCGGACACATGGCAGCCAACGGTAAGTCGACCGACGAAATCTTGGCTGCCCTAGCACAGATCGCCCCCCGCAGTTTTGTTGCCGCAAGATTGGATACGCTTGATTTCCTGCGCCGCAGCGGCCGCATGAACCGTTTCATGAGCGGGCTGGGCAGCCTTCTGCAGCTGAAACCGATTCTCACCATGAAATTGGGACAACCCGGCTCGGAACGCGTGCGCACGAAGGAGAGAGCCGAAGCCCGCTTGATTCAAATGCTGGATGCGTATCAACCGATCGAGCGCTTTGCTTTGCTGCACACCAATGCACCACAAGGGGCACAAGAGCTGCTCGCTAAAATCGCCCACTCAATACCACAGGGTGAAGTGATGTCTATGGACATTACGCCCGTCATCGGCGCCCACATCGGGCCGGGCGCGGTAGGTTTTGCTATCATCTCGAAGTCGCCAATTTTGGATCGAGAAAGGAAGGCTTTATCATGAAGGAAGAGCAACGACGTGCATTGATCGCCATTCCGATCATCTTATTCATCGCCGCTGTTATCGCCATCGCCGGTAGTCAGGCGGGTTACACCGTCGGGAAAGTGCCCGTATTCGCAACGTGCGTGGCGCTGGCGTTCATCATTCAGTGGATCGCTTTCATCCCAGCTTACCGCTCGCAAACCGAAAAATTCTTCGACCTGACGGGCAGCCTGAGCTACATTAGTGTGGTCCTGCTGGCTTTGCTGCTCAGTCCTACGATCGACAGCCGCGCCTGGCTGCTGGCCGGTATGGTCATGATCTGGGCGATACGTCTGGGAACGTTTCTCTTCCGACGTATCCTGGCCGCAGGCGAGGATCGCCGCTTCAGGGAGATCAAGGCATCCTTCGCCCGCTTTTTACTCACCTGGACCTTGCAGGGCCTGTGGGTCACGTTTTCGCTCGCCGCCGCGCTGGCGGCGATCACCGCAGAGTATCGAGTCGAACTCGGCGGTTTTGCCGTGCTGGGAGCACTGGTTTGGCTGTTGGGTATCGCCATCGAAGGGATTGCGGATTGGCAAAAAAGCAAATTTCGGGAAAACCCTGAGAATGCCGGAAAATTCATCCGATCAGGCTTGTGGGCCTGGTCACGACACCCCAACTACTTCGGCGAGATCGTACTTTGGATCGGCGTGGCCATCGTTACGCTGCCGGTGCTGCGCGGCTGGCAGTGGCTGACGATGATTTCACCCATCTTTATATTTGTCTTACTCACGCGCATCAGCGGCGTACCGATGCTGGAAAAGCGCGCCGATGAAAAATGGGCTGGCCAAGCGGATTACGAAGCCTACAAGGCCAACACACCGGTCCTGATCCCACTGCCACCCAAAGATATTGCTTTTAAGTCCTGATGGCAGCAGTTCAAGAAATCCAGAATAACACATGGATATCTCCAACCCCGACGATCGACACGATTTGACCTAAAAGGAGATAGGACAATGTTGGACACTTTAAAAATCATCGCTTGCGCAGCGACAATTATCACCGGTGCGGTCTCCCTTTTCTGGCCGCTGAAAGTGCTGGGTTTTACCGGACTGGAGGTAAACGGTGGACGCGGCATCACTGAAATCCGGACCATCCTCGGTGCTCTTTTCATCGGTTTGGGTGCCGCCGTTCTCTACTTCAACACGCAGGAGACGTATCAGGTCCTCGGCATTACCTACATCACCATGGCGGTCATCCGAGGTATGGCGATGTTCGTGGAAAATGCTGTCGTTTCCTCGAACGTGATCAGCTTCCTCGCCGAACTCATCTTTGGCGTTATCTTGGTATTGTAGACGGAGAAGAATCGAATGCGATACGCTAAGTTGATATCCGCTTGTGGAATCATCGCCATGACGGCGGTTTTAATCTATGGATTCGCTGTCGGGGATTTCGGATCGGACAGTGCCAAGCTGCTTCGAAACCCATGGGGTGTGGTTTCCATGGTCGATCTGTACACCGGTTTCATCTTGTTCTCCGCATGGATCGTGTTCCGAGAGAAATCGATCGGTCGTGCCATCATCTGGGCGGCACTGATGATGGTGCTGGGATTTTTCACCGCCAGCGTTTATGTTTTCCTCGCGCTGCACAGCAGCAACGGAGATTGGGGACGATTCTGGATGGGCTCACGGGAAGATGAATAAGCGCAGAGAGTTGATCGAAGAACTAAGCATGGTGTTCTCCGGAAGAGGCACCCGACTGCTTGATTCACTCCTTCCCTTATTGGTCTTTCTGATCGCCAATCCATTGCTGGGATTGAATCCCGCCCTGTGGGGAGCGTTAGGTGTGGCGGGCATCATGACGATCTTTCACATCTTTCGCCGTGAATCACTGCTCTATTGCCTTGCAGGTCTGGGCGGTGTGGTCCTTGCTGCCTTGTTCGTCAGAATCAGCGGCTCGGAGGCAGGATTTTTCTTCCCGGGGTTAATTTCAAGCGCCGTCACCATTCTAGTATGTGTCCTTAGTGTGGCTATTAAGCGACCGCTGGTGGCGTGGACCAGCTATGTCGTCCGGCGTTGGCCGCTGGACTGGTATTGGCATGCTAATGTTCTACCCGCTTATAACGAAGTCACGATGATCTGGACCGTCGTCTTTGCCACTCGGTTGGGTTTTGAGTTCTGGCTGTACCAGCGTGATTCACTCGACGCTTTGGGGGTTTCGAGAATCGTCCTCGGCTGGCCGCTCATCATCGTCTTGCTGATCGGCACATATCTCTACGGCTTGATGCGTTTGAGCCAGCTGCAGGGTCCTAGCGTCGAGGAATTCAAAGCTGGCGCGCAGCCACCATGGCAAGGTCAGAAGCGAGGGTTTTAACCTTCGATATGCGTAACGGACGGCGCCTCGGTTTGCTGGCATGAGATTATGGACGCTCCACCCTCGTTATTTAGACCGACAAGGATTACTCGCAGTGTGGCGAGAGGGACTGCTGGCTCAGGCTGTGTTGCAGGGAAAAACGCGAGGCTATAAAAACCACCCCCAGTTGGTTCGTTTCAAGCAACATCCCGACCCTCTCGGCGCGATCGCATTCTATCTCTCGATCATCCATGAAGAGGCGACCAAGCGAGGCTATCATTTCGATTCCACAAAATTCGATTTTAATAAGCGCCCAAAATCAGTTCCAGTCACCTCCGGTCAACTGGATTTTGAATTCAGGCATTTACAAAAGAAATTAGAAAAACGCAGCCAAGAAGACTACGCCGCATTGCTAAAAGTTGAGCACATCGACAGCCATTCGTTATTTCGGATTTTGCCCGGAAAAACCGAAACCTGGGAGAAAGGGCCTAATCGATCCCTGGCAATCGGTTGAATACAAACCATCCCCATTCTGAATTAGGGTCAGAAGAGTTCCCCAAACATATCGTCGTGTCCTCCAAGTCGGCGACTTGCCTCGCCTTCTCCTGCGTGCTAGGATCGTAGCTAATTAGCGAAATCGGTTCTGCCCATGAAGGCACGCATTATCCAACTGCTTAATCAACCTGCCGTACAGGCGTGCATGGCGGCGACGATCGCCCTCTCCATCTATCTACGCACGCTGGCGCCGACCGTGATGTGGTACGACATGGGCGAGTTCGCTACAGCATCCTACATCCTCGGCATCGCCCACAACACCGGTTATCCGCTCTATATTCTATTAGGCAAATTGTTCACCTACCTGCCCATCGGCGACGTTGCCTACCGCGTGAATTTAATGTCCGCGGTTTTCGCCGCACTGACGGTGTTCGTGATCTTCCTCATCGTCGAACGACTCACCCAGAAGCGAAGCGCCGCGTGGCTTGCCGCTCTGACGGCCGCCTTCTCATCAACGTTGTGGTCCAACGCCACCTGGGCGGAATCTTACGACCTGAATGCCTTCCTTACCGTGCTCATATTTTGGTTTTTGCTTCGCTGGTTGGAAGGCGGTCAGCGCAAGTTCATCTACCTCGCCGGTCTACTTTTCGGATTGAGTTTGGGCAATCACCGCTTGATCCTGATTCTCTTCATCCCCGCCGTCTATCTGGTTTGGCACATGATTCGCAGCGGGAAAGACCGTATGGATTGGAAAGGTCTGGCCGTCATCATCGGGTTCATCTTACTTGGCTTCAGCATCAACCTCTATCTGCCCCTGCGCGCCGCGCAGCAGCCGGCCTACATGTGGGCGGACGCCTCGGATCCACAAACGCTGCTGCGCATGCTCTTCGTCGGTGCGACCGATCGCAGCGCCTTCATTAACCCCTTTCGGAACATCGCCACTCTGCGGATTTGGTCGATTACTCTCACCAGGTTCCCCGCATACGAACTGACCGTATCCGGCCTCTTACTGGCGGCTTTCGGCGCCTTCTCGCTTCTTCGAAGGAAACGCCCTGTATTTTACGTAAGCGGGTTGGCCATTTTGTCGACACTGGTGATGGTCTCCATTTACGGAATACACAACATTTTCAATTACTTCCTGCCGATCTACCTCTTTCTGACCATCTGGATCGGCCCCGGCGGAGCTCAACTCGTCGAGTGGATTCAAAACAGTCTGCCGAGCAGACTTGATTCTCGACTCACATTTCTTACCCCATTGCATCGCCAGGGGATGTTAATACTGCTCATGCTTCTCGTCCCTTTCACGCTTCTGTTGAGGAACTTCGCTCCACTCGACCGCAGCCAACACCGGCACGCAGGCGATTTTGCCCATTACCTTTTCTCGAAACTGGAAGACAACAGCATCGTTCTGGCGGATTTCTGGTCCTGGGCGCCGTTGATGTATACCCAACTGGTTGAGGGTGAAGGATCGCAGATTGCGGTGCTACCTGCACTCTCCGATTCGGACGTCGATCAGAACCAATTCCTGGATGTGTTACAAGAGGCGGGCGCCAGCGTTTATGTGGCCGTCAGCGCGGAGGACACCCCGCGCCTGCAAATTGAGCCGCAGCGGCTGCAGCTCGTGGCCCCGTACGTGATTCAGGGTATGACCACGCCGTGGCAGCCGCTCCCGGAGTACAAAGACCTCCTGGTCCCCAGCGGCATGCTTTACCGGGCCGTGAGTCACCTGCCGGATCTAACCATCGACGAATCGCGCATAGAAAATCCCATGGATGTTGATTACTCCGGAGAATTGTCCCTGGTGGGTTTCAGCATACGGCCGACCAGGATCAAACCGGGCGAAAGTTTCCTAGCTACCTACGATTGGCGGCTGCAACAAGATACGAACACCAACTTCTGGGTTGACGTCCTCTTTACCGACGAAGAAGGGAACGTAATCACCGAATCCGGATTCCCACTCTGGCTGCACAGCCACTGGATCGGCGCCCGGGCAAATCCAACCTCGACGTGGCAAGTGGGGGAAATCTATCGAGAATTGCTGGACGGCATCGTTCCCAGAGAGATCCCCGCGGGCACCTACCAGATCCGCGCTTTCCTCTATCGCGGCATCCGGGAAATGCCCGTCGAGCCTGATGGAGCCGAGTCAGACCAGGAAGGTACAACGCTGGGGATAATTCAAGTCCTCGAGGATTAAATCACAAAGATCCCTTCACACCGGGTTCCGGGATCTTTGTGGTCTGTTCTTCAAACACTTCTAGGGTTGGGTTACGTTGCCATCCGTATCCCAGCTATAGGTGAACTCGGTCGGCAGTGAGCGCAGATAGCTGCAGAAATCGCAATCCGTATCGGCAGTTGCGATCGTGGCTGCGACTGCCCGTGCCGTGATGGTCGTGGTGTCCGGATAGTTCGTCGCCAGGTAAATATCGACGGCGGTCTGGACCTGATCCAACTCGGCAGCCTTGGTGTTGGTGGTCGCCGAGGTGCTCAAACCGTTCAGCGCCAGAGTGACGATGCCGAACAACACGCCCATGATGGCGATGGTCACCAGCAATTCGACCAGTGTAAAACCTTCTTCATTTCGCTGTAGTCTTTTCAACATTGGAACACCTCCACTCCAATTTCGTGATTACGACATAATTCAACGAGTGATAATTAAACCGCATTCGATACATAGAAATCGATCCCAATGTCCCTCCTTTTTCAGGTTCACATATGCGTAGTATTGCACACAATTCCTCAATTCACCCTTACAAGAGCCTTTCAGTCCATTATCACTATTTCACACATAAATTCGCTACATGGTTCAGCCGCGCTCGATCAGGGCGCGCAGCGCTTCGCCGTCGTTGGCAACTGCATACGCTTCTTCCCGGGAAATCGCCTTCCGCTGCAATAAATTGTTGAGTGCTTGTTCGAGAGTCTGCATCCCCTCCTGCCCGGCGGTTTGCAGCACGCTGGCCATCTGATGCGTTTTCCCCTCGCGTATCAGGTTGCGAATTGCCGTATTGACCAGCATCACTTCCACGGCTGCCACGCGGCCTTCCGCAGCCAAACGAGGTAACAGGGTTTGGGAGAGAACCGCTTCCAACGTCAGGGAAAGCTGCATGCGGACTTGGCTCTGCTGATGCGGGGGAAAGGAATCGATGATGCGATCGATCGTCGACGGCGCGCCGCTGGTGTGCAGCGTCGAAAGCACCATGTGGCCGGTCTCGGCGGCTGTGAGGCATGCCGCCATCGTCTCTGGATCACGCATTTCCCCGACCAGGATGACATCCACATCCTGGCGCAGAGCAGCTCGCAGCGCGGCCGCGAAGGACTGCGTATCCCTGCCGACCTCGCGCTGTGTGATCACGCAGCGCTTATCTCGATAGATAAATTCGATCGGATCTTCGATCGTCACGATGAGGCGCGGATCGTGCTGGTTGAGGTGTTCGATCATAGCGGCCAGCGTGGTCGATTTCCCACTGCCGGTCGGTCCGGTGACGAGGATCAGACCGCGCGGCTTGAGCGCCAAGGTTTTACATATCGCGGGGAGCTCCAAATCGTCGATGCTCGGCACTGCGACGGCGACACGGCGGAACGCCAGGCTGATGCTGCCGCGCTGTACGCTGGCATTAACCCGATAGCGAGCCGCTTCGGGCAGCGTGTAGGAAAAATCCAGGTCTCGGCTTGCTGCGAATCGCTGCCGGGTGCCATCGTCACTAACGTGTTCGAAGGCCTTCATGGTCGCATCCGCCGTAAGTGGTTCTTGATCGGACGCTGGAACGAGTTTGCCGTGCACCCGATAGATGGGCGGCGAACCTGCGCGCAAATGAAGATCGGAAGCCCCGATCTCGACCGTAAATTTCAACAATGAATCGATGTCCATGGCAATCCTACCCAGACCACCAACGAATGATTTGCTCACCATAAAACAGCGTCGTCATCGCGCCCAACGTCAAGAAGGGTGCGAATGCAACCGGATCTCGCCTCCCAATTCGACCCGCGGCCAGCAAAACGCCGGAAATCAAACCGCCCAAGACGAACGATAAAAACAAGGCTAAAAGTACATTGGGGAAACCAACGACCAAACCAATGAATCCCATCAATTTAACGTCACCCATTCCCATCCCTGCCGGGTAGATAATCGCCAGAAGCAACAATAAACCGAAACCGAGCAAACCACCCAACAAGCGTTCGCCAAGCGGCGGTTCCGGGAAGATCAATGCAGCGATCAAAGCAAACCCAATTGCGGGATAAACAATGCGGTTGAAAATCTTGTGCTGTTCCAGATCGATGACCAGCGTGACGATCAAGATGGCGCTGCAGCAGGCGACGAATCCCGCATAGGCACTCGATGAAAATCGCAACCAAATCAGAACGAAGAGTACGCCCGTCCCCACTTCAACCCAGAGGCAGCGCGGCGGAATCGGCGCCTGGCAGTAACGGCATCGTCCCCGGCGGATCAGGTAACTGAGGACGGGAATCAAATCCATGGCCCTCAATCGCCGCCCACAAGCATCACATTGCGATGCTGGCGAGACGATCGACTCACCCTTGGGCAAACGGTCGATACATACGTTCAGGAAGCTGCCGATCGCTGTTCCCAGCAAAGCGAATAGGAGCGCCGTCATCGGGCTCACACCTTTTTCATCGCCAAACCCAGATTGGCGGCATAGGTTGCCACAGGAAATCCCTCGGGCAAGCGCATGGGAGGCTGTGGGGTCTGGATGTGAAAAGATACTTTCGATTTCAACAATTCGATCATCTTCGGATCGTCGAATGGCGCTCCGGTCACAAACACCGGCGTACGTGGACCCAAGGGATGATCCCGGTTGCTGTCGTTGTGAAATTGGACCGTGCGGGTGAGCTCCAGCGACAGCCGATCGACGGCCGCGGCTGCGTTTGGTTTTCCATCCCCTTGCGGCATACTGCGTACGATCACCGGTACGCCCTCAACGACGATAATCACACCGATACCTTGCTCTTCTAGATTGACGATGATCGCGTTGCTTTGATGGACCGCACGGATGAGCGCCAGTGGCTTTAAATCCATGACGCTGGGTTTGATTTTCGCAGCCCGCATTGCCTCCACCTGGCGGTCGATCACCAATCGCGGTACGGCCAAGGCGTACACCAGAATCTGGTCCCCCTCCTGCCGGACGATTTCCCAGGACAGATATGTCTCATCGAGAGGCAGCGGCATCTCCTGCTTGGCCTTGCGCCGAACCGCATCATCCAGCAGATCGGCTTTGATCTCCGGCAATGTAAGCAAGCGCGATACCGAGCGATGCCCGGTAACGCTGGTTACGACCCGACGCCTGGAGGCTTTGTTCATGCTCAGGAAACGCGCCAGTCCTGCACCCATTCGCTCGCTTTCCTGGATCACGCCCTGATCCATCAGCTCCGGAGAGACGGAGACGGTCGACCAACGCAGGACGCGCTTGCCCCGGACGACGAGCAACCGAATATCACGTCCGTCGAAATCCAACGTAACGATCTTTCTACCAAACAAGGGATTCCTCCTTACGCTCGGTTACGAGCGCACTACACGACGAACGAAACAAGTGCATCATTCGGCCTCCAGCAGTGTGACGGCGGCGATGCGGACGTTGAAATTACAAACTCCCAGGCCGGGTTCGATGTCGACGTTGTTAAGCGCCAGGGTTTCCAGTCCTTCGCTTTCCAGGCTGGACAAGTAAACCAGGCATTGCGCAAGATCCGCAGAAGAAACAACGCTGTAACTCGTAATTTCAAGCGAACCAAAAACCGTGGATTGAATCTCCGCTCCTATGCGGTGAATACTGATCAAGTCTACGTCGCCCGCAAGCGCCAGGGTATATCCTCGCCGGTATAAGTCGAACGACGTTTCAATTCCCGGAAAGATCTCTTCGAGCGCCACCAGGTCGCTTTGTGCGGCGCGCAATTCTTCCTGGAGTTCCTGCAGACCCTCGCTGTCGGCTTCTTGCAGGAGCTTCACGTTTGAGGCGAGCGCCTGCACCTGCTGCGCCAACCGTTGGCTCAGCCGTTCCTTCTGAAATTTCCCACCCAACAGCAGCAGGTTCGCGCCGGCAAACACCATCGTAAAACCCAGCACGATCCAGGTAGGGTTTTCTTTTAGCCAATTCCAGACTCTTTTCAACATATCAACCCTCTCCCTGCGTACTGCGGCGTCGTTCCCATGAACAGCGCATGTCACCGCGGCGGTTAGGTCGCGCAACTCCGTTTACAAATACGGTCTTCGCCATCATGGATTCTCCTCCCCGTCGCCCAGATCGAGCATGATTTCGAATTGATACACCGGCGTTGAAACAGACGTGACGATTTCCTCGGTTTCGGCGGCTGTTTCCTCGGGTAACTGCTGGATCATGTATTCGATGCGGGCGTCGACGAAGAGGCCGGTTTCCATGAGGTCATCCATCAGATTCGGCGGCAGACGGCGGTTGTCTGCCAGGCCTACAATGAGAACTTCATTATCGAGCTGGCTGATACTGACGAGTTCCACGCCCTGCGGGATCGTGTCCACGATGGACTGCAGAATCTCACTCCAGATGAAATCCTGGATCACAGCGTTCTCGGCAACCGCTTCAATCTCCAGACTTTGATTCTGTACATCCTCGATCTGCGCCAGAAGTTCATCTTTCTCCGCCAATAGCGGTTGGTACTCATCGAGAACCCTTTGAATCCCGGCGAGTTTTAATTCTTGCCGCTTCAAGGCTACGTCGGCCCGGCTGTAAACCACGTAGCTTGGATAGATTAAGCCGACAAATGCCAGCATTATCAGCCAAAGTCTTAAAGTGCGCAGCGACAGCCTGCGACGGCGATAACGCGGCGGAAGAATGTTCAGATCCAGATTGTTCGCTTGCCTGTCTGCTTTCTTCTTTGCTGCATCCATAGCTGGATTTCCGCTCCTCTCAATCGATGTCCCATGTCAGAACAGTCACATTCATGCCTGCTATGTCGATCACACTGGTAATGATCATATCATCCGCCTGGGCAACGATCTCGTATTGAGAGCCGCCGGCTTCGTAGCGGCCGAAATGCGGTTGATTATTGCCTCGCAGTGCGTAGAAAACGCTGCTGCCCGTATAAACCAACGCCGCGCCTTCGTCGAACGTCGCTGGAGCGGCGTGTTGAGTCGACCAGATACCGCTCGAGATATCGTAGCGCCAGAAGTCGGTGGCGTTGTTGCCGCGCAGTGCGAAGATCGAACCGCTTTGATCGTAGGCCAGCGATCCGCCGTCGCGCACCCGATCCGGCGCATTGGTCTCGGCGTACCAGCGATCGGCGGAGATGCTGTAGCGCCAAAAATCCGTCGTGTTACGGCCTCTGAAAGCATATATATCATTCCCACCGGTATAGGCCAGCGCCCCACCCTCGCGCACGCGTGCTGGCGTGTTCCGCAGACTCGTCCAACTATCGTTGGAAATTCTGTAGCGGTAGAAACTGCGCTGATTATTCCCCCGCAGCACGTAAATGTAGTCGCCGCCGGTGTAGGCCAACGCGCCACCCGCACCGATGCGTGCCGGCGTGCGCCGCACGCTCTGCCAGGTATCCGTTGAGATTCGATAGCGATAAAAATCACGCTGGTTGTTACCGCGCAAGGCAAAGATATAATCTCCACCCGTATAAACGAGCGACCCGCCAGCGCCTATCGTTCCCGGCGCATTGTCCAGGTACGTCCAGTTATCTCCCGAGATGCTGTAGCGCCAAAACTCAGGCGAATTGTTGCCCCGAAAAGCGTAAATATAATCCCCGTCGGCATAACACAGTGCACCGCCGCTGCGCACCGTCGCCGGGGTATTCACCATGACCGTCCAGCCGCCGCTGGAGATCGCTTCGGCGCTGATGGCAGTCAGGCGCAGGTTGACCACAATCGCCGGAAGCGCCACCGGGCTTCCCGGGCTGGCATCGACCGACGCACGGTAGGTCGGATCATGCAGCAGCTTCCAGATCACGAATTCGGTCCCCGCCTCCGCAGCGTACTGATCGCGTTGGTTGTCTCCCAAATCGAGGCCGCCGATGAGGCTGGTACTCACGTGGGAGAGGAAGGGTCCCATGAGGATTGCGCCAATGGCGAGCACCCACAGCGCAGCCGGCAGCGTCTTTCCGGATTCCGCCCTGTGGAAGCGCCGAATTCCGTTGGTGATGTCGACGAACAGTGAGGCCGCATTTCTGCCCATCAAACCCGTGTTCCCAAAATCGTTCGTCATTCCTCTCAACCCGATTCTCACCCTTGTTTCGATCGTTCCAGAGCTTTTAACCAATCGACGCGGCGACATCAATGCACCCGCATGGCCAGATCCAGCGCTTTCGTCTCGGATACGGCGCCATTCTCGCTGGTTGCTGTTATCGACACGTGAATTAGATTCCCGCTTACGGAAAAGACGATATCACCTTGATTTTCGATACGCCTGGCGACGACGAGAGTCGACTGAACGACACTGCTTACCAGATGCTCTCGCACCAGCGTCTTGTTCGCAGGATCGTAGGAATAGCGATATTCCACGCTCGGATCGCCCGTGGTCAACGTACCATATACGAGCCCGGAGCCTCCTGTGACCGTTTGGGCTTCGCTGACATCGCGGCCAAGCCATACGGATGCATTTTGCAGGCTTTGCAGCACCGCCAGGCGATCGTTTCCGTGCGAAGTCACAACGAAGAACTGAAACACCGCGGTGCCGATCAACCCGGCGACGGAAGCCGCGATGACCATGGAAATCATCAGTTCCGGAATCGTGGTGCCGCGATCGCTCTGAATCGACCGGAGTACCCACCCGAACCGATCTCGCCAGCGTTTCGCCACGAGAGCAAACCCCTCCATCAGCGATCCACCTTGTAACAGGTTAGATCGAGAATCACACCTTCGCTTCCCGATACCGAGACGGTGATCTTCTGCATCCCGTCGTTCCACACCGAAGCAATGAACGCCTCACTCGAGGCTTCCCAATACTCGATGCTCACGTTCACCGTATACCCCGGATCCGCTGCGACGGCGGGATAGGGCACGGAAATCGGATCGGCGCTGTACGGCGCATCCTGGATCAATTCCAACTGGGAGCGGGCGAGCATCTCTGCACTCACCTGTCGGTGTTTGGCTTTCACACCGGCCGTGCCGGTGTAGATTGAGGTAAGCAGCATGCCCACCGACAAAGCCAGGATCGCCAGTGCGATCAGCTCTTCCACCAGCGCCTGGCCGCGCTCGTCGCTGTGCAGCCTCACCCGAGAAGATCCACGCATCATTTGATCGCCCCCAACAACTGATACATGGGCATGATCACCGAGACGGCCACAAAACCGACCACCAGACCGACGAAAACGGTCATCGCAGGTTCCAGCAGAGAAGTCATCATCTTGATCGATCGATCCGCTTCGTCTTCGTAGAAGTCGGCCAGGGTCTCCAGATGGCTGTCCATCGTCCCCGTCTCTTCACCGATGCGCAGCATGAACGAAACCATCTGCGGGAAATAGGGAATGCGTGAAAACGGCTCCGAAACCGTTCGTCCCTGCAAAGTCTCCTGGCGCACGTTCTCAAGCGCAGCGGAGATCACGACATTGCCCACGGTCTGCTTGGTCAGCTCGATGACGTCAGGCAGCGGCAATCCGGCCTGCAGCAGCGTCGCCATTGTACGGCTGATCCGCGAGATCGTCCCCTGAACGAGGATATGACCCAGAATCGGAAGCTTGAGGTAAAGCGCATCCCGGCGTCGGCGTCCTTCTTCCGTGGAAACGTACCAGGTGAGAAAGATGGCGATCAACGAGACGCCGACGAACAAGTAGACGTTGTAAGCCGTGAAAGCGTTGACCAGGGCCAACAGCAACTTCGTCGTCCAGGGCAAATCGGCACCGAATTCCTCGAATAAACCCATCAAGGGCGGCAAAGTGACGTTGATGATGATGATCGCCACGACGACTGCCAGCATCAGGATGCCGATGGGATAGGCCATGGCGCCGCGGATTTTCGAGGCCGTGGCTTGAGCCTTTTCCATATAGGTGGCGAGTTGGCGCAGGATGACGCCGAAATTGCCCGTCCGCTGACCGACCTCCACCATGCGGCAGTATATATTGTCGAAGGCAAACGGGTGTTTTTCCATGGCGTCGGTAAGCGAACTGCCCATACGGACGTCTTCCTCGATCTCGTGAATCGATTCACTCAACGATTTGTTCGTAACGTGTTCGCCCAGCAACCGCAGGGCGGACATCAACGCCACGCCAGCGTCAACCAGCGTCGCTAATTGGCGCGAGAACAATATCACGTCGCGTTTCTTGGGGCCGAAAAACGAGGGAAACCACCGGCTGAGGTCAAAGCGCTTGCGCACCTCTTGCAGGTCGACGATGGTTAGATTCCGATCGAAGAGTATGCGCTCCGCGGCGTCTTCCTTTTCGACGTCAAGGACCCCTTCGAGCTTCTCTCCCTGCGGAGAGTAGGCCAGATATTTGTACGCCATTACGTTATCCTTCAGCGAACAATCGCTTGTATTTCATCCCGGTATCATCCCAACGTGTAAACGTGCTTCATGACCTCACTCGGGGTCGTCACACCTTGTTTGACCTTCAACATACCGTCGCGCCGCATGGGAATCATCCCCCGCCGCACCGCTTCCGCTTTCATTTCAGACGCACTCGCCGAACGCAGCAGGAGTTCGCGAACCGAATCCCCTACCGTTAGGACTTCGAAAACTCCGGTGCGTCCCAGATAACCTGTCTGGCCGCAGAAGTTGCAGCCCTCGCCGCTGTAGCAGCTCGTCAGCTCTTGTCCCATCTCCTCGCGGTACGCGGCCCGTTCCTGAAGCGTGGGTTCCTTTTCGACACGGCAGTGAGGGCAGATCTGCCGCACGAGACGCTGCGCCACAATCCCCACCACACTCGAGACCAGCAAGAAGCGCTCGACGCCAAGATCCGCCAAACGTATCAACGCCCCCGGTGCATCGTTGGCGTGAATCGAGGAGAGCACCGTGTGGCCGGTCAACGCAGCCTGAACCGCCGTGTTCGCCGTCTCACTGTCTCGAATTTCTCCCACCATGATCACGTCGGGATCCAGGCGCATGATGCCGCGCAAACCGGAGGCGAATATGATTCCCGCAGCCCGATTGACCTGGATTTGGTTGATTCCCGGAAAGTTGTATTCCACGGGATCTTCGATCGTCAGAATGTGAAGTTCGTTGCGATCGAGTTGATTGAGGGCGGCGTAGAGCGTCGTCGTTTTACCGCTCCCCGTCGGACCGCAGACCAGAACCATGCCGAAGGGCGCGCGAATCATGCTGTTGAAACTGGTGAGCGGTGCGGGGAGAAATCCGAGCCCCGGCAGATCCAGGATCGTATCCGAGCGCCCCAGCAGACGCAGGACGACCATCTCTCCCCAGGTCGTGTCGCTCGTAGCCACGCGGAAAAATATCTCCTCGCCGTCGAAAGTTCGCGAGAATTGACCATCCTGCGCACGCCTGCGTTCCGCAATGTTGATATCCGCCAGGACTTTGATGCGGGACAGAAGGGGCAGATGGCTGCCTATCGGGAGCGAAAGGATCTCGCGCATCGCACCGTCGATGCGGAAGCGGACTTTGACCCCATCTCGGTCCGGCGAAATATGGATGTCCGAGGCACGGTCTCGATAAGCTTGCTCGAGCATTAAATCGACCGAGCGAACGACCGGATCTTGATCGATCTCGTCCATGACCAGGGACATCTCCTCCGGCGAGGCATAATCGATCGTTGGTGCAAACTCTGCGATTTCCTTCTCGATCTCGTCCCTGGCCCGATAGTTGAGATCGATCGCCGAATGGATATCCGCACGCACACCCACCAACGGCAGAATACGCCGCCCGGACCGGGCGGTGAGTTCTTCGATCGCTTCTATATCGGTGGGGTCTTCCATAACGACAGCGAGAGCGCCATCGACGATGTCCAGTGGAACGAGGTGGCGCTTTCGAGCAATGTCCTCCGGAATACTTTGCAGCGCTTCTGCTTGCACGAGATGGCGTTTCAAATCGATGAGGGGAAGACTTAAATGCAGACTCAGCGCCATCGCCAGGCTTTCCTGATTCACCCAACCGTTATCGATCAAAATACTGCCCAGCCGTTTGCCGGAGGATTGCTCCATTTCCTGCGCACGGCCTAATTGCTCGGCGGTGATCAGTTTCGAATCGAGTAATACCTGACCCAGAGATTGGCTCGGAAGCGGATTATTCGCTGACGATTGGTATGCCATCTTTTTCTCCATCTTGGTCGCCCGTTTCGGCAAGCAACTGCTTCACGGCACTGACCAAATCGGCCATGCCGAACGGTTTCTCGAGGTAAAAATTGGCGCCCACCCGCATCGCAGTGGCTTTGTCTTCCACACGGGACTTCGCCGAAATCATCAGCACGGGAATGTCAGCCGTTTCGGATTTCGCCTGCAAGCGATGACAGACTTCATACCCATCCATACCCGGCAGCATGACGTCCAGGATGACGAGGTCGACCTGCTCGGCTTCGACGAATTCCAGAGCCTTGATGCCGTTACCCGCCTTGAGCGTTTCATAACCTTCGTGCTGCAAGGCATACTCGATCACATGCAAGAAGGCCGGCTCGTCGTCGACGATCAGTATCTTCGGATGAGTCGGGACCAACCGCTTGACCTTCTTGACCTTCGCCTTGAGCGGCAGCTTGAAATTAAGTGAGCTCCCCTTCTGCTTGGCTTCCTCAAACCAGATGCGTCCGCCGTGGGCTTCGAAGATATGCCTGGCGATCGCCAGCCCCAATCCCAGTCCCGCGGTCGCACCGCTGCATGCGTCTGACGCATCGCTGGATTGAGAACCCAATTTCGCCAGGTCATCCTTCGTCATACCACCACCGTGATCGACTGTTCGAACGACAAGCTGATCGTCCTCCAGCTCGGCGTTTACCGTCACTCGAGCGTTGGGTGGGGCGAATTTAATCAGCGTATCTATAACATTCAACATCGCAGTGTTGATCAGGGCTTCATCGCCTTCCACCAACGGAAGTTCCGAAGTGCTGTCTTGAAGGAGAATGCCCTTGGCATCTGCCTTGAACGTAAGTTGTTGAATACAGCGCTGGATGAGTGATTCGATGGAGAACTTCGCAAGTTTGAGCTCGAAATCACCTGTCTCGATCGAGCAGGCAACGATTAAATCCCGAAAGCGGTTGGCTAAGTACTGCGATTCACGATAAGAAATCCTCAGGAATTCCGTACGCTGTTTTGGGTCGGGGACTTTGCCGTCCAGGATAAGTTCGATGTAACCACTGATCGATTGCAGTGGTTCAAACAAACCGTGATACACCGTTGCAAGGACGATCCCGCCCGCGCTGATCTGTGCATTCGTCGATTGTGCGCCCGCCTTCGTTGTGGGTTCGGTGCTTCTCGTTTCAGTTGGAGTTTCTGCTTCTTTCGTCATGGAAACCATTCCTACTCAAGGATGTAAGCCGTCAACCCGCGGCACATTGCGGTTTACGGCGATACACACAAACGGATATACAATGCACGATCATCATCCACCCCCTGCACCCTTCATCCAACGTTCCTTGTTGCTCTCGAGGTACTCATCCAACATTATCTTGCGGTAGCGACGATGCCCGCCGTGGGTTCGAAATGGCACGAGGTAACCATCCCTTTCCACGCGATTAAGAGTCGCAAGACTGACCCCCAGGTAGCTCGCAGCTTCCCTCGCAGTGTACAGCCGAGTATGAGAAGACTTCATTGTCTCGATCCTTTACTTATGCCTTTACGATCCTGCTAAAACGAGATTGCAATCACTTGCAATCCGTCTCCTTGGTCTGATAGCGTTTGACACCATTCACTATATTTGGAAATCGCTTGATCGTGTTTGATCCGTAAGGAATTTGTAAATAGACCAAATTTTCGGATTCGGGCATCGAAGGCAATAAAAAAACGACCCGGCTACACTGGTAGTCGGGCTTGTCAGAGTGAAACCCATACGATTGTGTTCAATAATCAGGTGCTGTCGTCCGATCCGAAAACCTGATCGATCTTAGCGCGAGACCGTATTGCGGCCGGCCTCCTTCGCCCGATAGAGTGCTTCATCAGCGAGTTTAACCAAGTCTTCCGGGGATTGTAGTCCGGCGAAGATCTCAGCCACGCCGATGCTGATGGTAGGTTGTATGCGGACATCGTTCCGCGTGAATTTATGCTCGGCGATTTTCATGCGTATCGATTCGCCGATCGTCTCTGCTTTTGAAAGCGGCGTGTTGCGCAGGAATGCGATGAACTCATCACCGCCGTAGCGAGTCGCCACGCCTTTGCGCCCGATCGTTTTACGGATGAGATTTCCCGATTCGGAAATGGAAAAGGATCCCATCAAGTGACCGTGGGTATCGTTGATGCGCTTCAATCCATCCATGTCCATCATCAGAAGGGACAACTTCTTTCCATTGCGCTTAGTTCGGGAAAATTCCAACTTGAATTCCCGATCGAAAATTCGCTTGACGGGAAGTCCCGTGAGATCGTCGATGTTCATGATCTCATTGAGCTTTGTGTGGAACTTGACCTCGAAATCGTCCTCGTAGGTAAATTTCAGCACCGTAGCGCCAATGAAAATCTTGTCCCCGTTGTTCAGCTCGGAAGTATCCGTTTTTTCAAAATTGACCAGGATGCCGTTTCTGCTTTGTAGATCGGTTATCGTGTATTGTTGATTGCGAGGGTTGAAATCGATGCGGGAATGAATGCCGGAGACAGTACGGTCGGAGATGACGATGTTCGCTTTAGCGGGATTGCGCCCGATAACCGTCGGCTTACCATTCAAGGGGAAGCGTTTCCCAAGCTCAGCCCCCGTGAGCACCAGGACCACAGCCTTTTGCTGTGATAGTTCTGCTCCCTTGGCATAGTCGAATTCAGTGTCAAACGTTTCGTCTTCGAAAACTGCCACTTTGAATCGTCCTCCCGGCTGGTGGCGTTATTAATTTTACATCAAGCAGGACGAGTTTGAGATGGGTAATAGGTCTCACGCATCTCTCGCCGTCAAACCCCCGACGGATCTGCGCGACGTTCCAGATATCCCACCTCTGCAGGAGACGATCAATGAATTGATATGGAGGAGGTCGTCAGCGGAAGAATATAATCGACCAGCTGCATCGACGGACGAGTATGGGTGTTTTTAACGTGCTATTTGGATGGTCCCAATCCTTGCGACTGCTGCAGGTTGGAAAACTTCCAGCCGCAGGGTAAAGCGACCGCAGCACATACAGCCTTCAGCCCGTCACCGATGAGAAACGGAAACACACCGACTTCCAACACGGTATCCCAACCCACAAACTGTGCCAGCCACAGACATCCCGCGAAGTATATCGCCATCGTTCCGAAGGACATGGCAAGCAGCGTGGGGATGAAGCGTCGATCCCAGCCACGCTCGCTCAACTTGCCGACCAGAAACGCGGCGATCACAAATCCTACCAGGTAGCCGCCTGTAGGTCCCGCGAGGTGGGACAGGCCCCAACCGCCGTGCGAAAATACCGGTGCCCCGATCAAACCGGCCCCGATGTAGGTAATCATACTCAGTGCGCCCCGTTTGCTTCCCAGTAAGGCGCCGACGAGCAGTACCGCAAACGTCTGTCCGGTAATGGGCACCGGCGTGAGTGGAATCTCGACCCTCGTCAGCAGCGCCGTCACTAGAGCCCCGCCGACGATCCAGATCACATCCCGCATCAGGCCCGTTCCCGGCCAAAGGAGATCCACGAAGGTCAAACGCATGTCCGAGCTACGATTCATACCCATACTCCCGATCGAAGGATTCCGGCATCACGCCAGCAGCGACTGTACGCCAACTCCTTGATTGTTAACACCGAATCGCCCGAAGTTACGCGGGACGATCCGTAGACCTTAAGCGGCCGATTCATTCGCTCAATCCAAATCTACCGTCGTGCGGCATGCCGGGCATTCTTTCACACCCCGGAACAACCGCTCCCCACAAGCCGGACAGAGGTAGCGAGCGTATTCCGACTGAATCCAGGCTTGCGTTCCATGTTCCCGCCGATAAGGTACTGCGCGTAGAATCGCTTTCTTCCCCGCAGGTATCGGAAAATCGTCGATGCGCTCGCATGGGAAATCCCCACAGGCGTGACAACCTTCGATCCCTTTGGTTTGCGTGCAATCCCGGATGGCACAGATCCGACAGGAAGGAAAACGCCGCGATGATCGGCAACCGTCACAGAGCAATTCCTCAACGGGTAAGGAGGAAATCTGTGGAAACCGTCGCGCGTAGATTTTGCCCAACCTTTTCAGGTAGATCAAATCGTTTTCCAGGGTCGCCTGATGGATTCTGCACACGCCGCAATACAAGCCACAAGGTGCGTTGAGTTCCGCTGAAATCTCCTGCATTCGCCTCTTCTGTTGCTCCTTCTTGAAAATGTTTTAACCGGGCCACCTTTTTCTAAGTCGTCCTGCCTGATTCAGATGGACAAAGTTATGCCGAGTCGGGGGCATCAGCAGCAACCCGGCAACAGTGCGCTTACCCCAATACTCGAGCAACCCTATCGCTGACCGAGAGACGGCCTCCTCTTTCATAACCCGTTCGAGGCGGGCAGGTTTCACCTTTTGCTGCATTTCTTGCGGCTCGAGTCGAGAAACGATTTCACGCGTTCTATTGCCCACGGTGCGGCGATAATCACGCAATGACTCGAGTTCGATGCGCATGCTCAGGTCGGTGATCGCGCGGCTGTCCATCGTGTTCCCAGTGGAGCGGAATTCAACCTGCATGCGGCGATTCCAATTTCCCTCATTCAGAATCTGGGTTCGATCCGCCACGAGAATGTTCATAGTCACGTCTTCGATACGCGCAATATGCCACACATGCCAGGCGATGGAATGACCGCTCGCCGCTTCGACGCGACGGATTACATCTTCACCAACGCCCCTCTATATTTCATCCGCAAATGAACAGACCTGCATTGAAGCTATTCCGGCTGCGTGAAGCATTGCATGCTGCTCGAGAAACAGCTCGATTCCCCGCTCGTGATCCTCGGGGTGTCTGAGCGTTTGCCGCAGTACTTTCTGCCGTGGATTCCAGAACTTTCGATTTTCATCCATCACGCGTCGTTCACCAATATTAATACAAATCTATTCTATTTGATTTGAATCAATCTAGGAGACTAGATCCACGGAGATCGTTTCGTCCGATTCGAGGGGACCTTATGCAAATTTTGAATCGTGCGCTCGGGTAAACATCCGATAGGGCAAGCCAATATTCTGCTGCTTGAGTTTTTCAATTATTTCGAACAGCGTATCGACTTCATCCTCGCCCAATGCCGATGTTGGCTCGTCCATGACGATAATGCGGGCGTTGACGGACAAAGCCTTGGCGACCTCGACCATCTGCTGCGCAGCGACGGATAGATCCTGGATAAGCGATGGAGTGGAAATTCGTGCGCCGACGATCGATAGCCTTGGGCTTGACCCTGCGCTTGGATCGTATGCAAGGGATTGGATGAACCGATCTGGAATTCCCGTAGCACTCAACATCGATCCGGATCTCGGCCGACTTCCGGAAGACATCGAACTATCGATCTTCCGCATTGTCCAGGAAGGGCTGAACAACGTGCTGAAACATTCAGATGCCAGTGCATCCAAAGTCGATCTGCCGCGAACCATGCCGCGCACGCTGATGCTCTCCGTTTCCGACAATGGGCGGGGAATTGCCGAAGATTTTGATATGACTGCGTTATCAGCCAGTGGCAACTACGGATTGGTGGGAATTAGCGAAAGGGTAGCCCTCTTGGATGGACGCCTAAAAATACAGAACCTCACTGAGGGAGGTTTACTGCTGCACGTCGAAATCCCCCACCCGCGCTTGGAAATTCAGGCATGATGGACAACGAACGATCAATCCATGATGCGTACACGGATCGCCTGGCAGATGCCATCGATGGCGGTGACTATGCGATCGGTACTTTCCAGCCCCATCTCCCAATACTCGGGTTCGAAGCCGCGCAAATGAGGGTCGGGAGATCGACCCCAATCGTCGAGGCCTTCGTCTTCCATTAAGCGAATCAGACCCAACAGCTGCTCACAAACGGCCGCCGGATAGAAGGGGCGGTTTTGTTCGATACGTCGATAAACGTCCGAGTACGATGTGGCAAACGCGGCGAGTATCTCCGCTTTATGCGATTCGTCAGATTTGGTGGGCGAATCTTTTATGACTTCCGGTTTAAGCAGAATCGCAGTTCTGCGAAAGGAAATCAACGAATCCCATATTTCAGTAAGGATCTTGAATTCGTGCTCGAAACGCGCTGGATGGATGTGGGACTGCCGTGTCAGCAACGTCGAGAGGAAATTAATATCCCGATCGTACCGCTCCAAAAATTCATCCAATTCCGTCGAGTCTCTTCGATGGACGAGCGCCGATTCGATCTTCGAATTAACCGAAGACAATTTACGGTAGACGAACAGAGCCGAGATAATACCAACGCCCAGTATCACGATTCCGACAATGAGAATGGCGATTTCCATCGGCTCAACTCCTCATCAATACAAGAAAGAGATTTTCCGTTTACTTCAAATTTTACACGTTTTTCAAAGCAATATATTTAATGGGTGATCTTACACCAATCCTACCATGCCGCCACTCACCTGCAAACATCGTTTGCGGATGGGGAACGGATACTGCAGGCCTGAGAGGGGCGAATGGATGGATAAGACTTCGCTACGGAAGTCGTCTGTAATCTGCCGTGCCCGGGTGTAGATCTTTTCGGCCGTCAAAATAGATCGCCACCCATTCGGCCAATCTTCTTCCCAGGCGTTTGCAGGCTTCGACCTCTTTCTCCAGACGCGGTTCACCGGCTTGCGTCACCCCGTAGTGCAGCGTGAATTGTTTGCCGGAGTAATCTGTTGCGCCAAAAACCAGCATGCCATAGTTGAGCATGATCGTCATCAGCGACATGCAGGTTAATTCGGCGCCGCCACCCCACCCTCCTTGCGAACTAAAAGCACAACCGATCTTGCCGTCGATGCTTTGCCAAACAGGAAGGAGATCCTCCCAAAATCGTTTCATCTCCGCCGCAACCGTGCCCAGGTAGGTGGGAGAGCCAACCGCCATACCGTTACACCAAAGCACGTCTTCAGGGCCGGCTTGATCAATCGATTTCAGGCGCACATCGATATCGGACACGCTCCGCGCGCCTTCTGCTACATACTCGGCCATCTTCTGTGTCGATCCCTCTTTACTATAGTAAAGTACCAACACGTTTCCCATACCGTGACTCCTCGCAGTGAAAATAAATCCATCGATGCTGATTGACATCCGCATTCCAACGGACGTTTCAGATAAATGATTAAATTTCACGACGCTCAGACGAACAGTGATGCCCAGCTAATCCAACGGAAAGAGGAATCGCCGGCTGCGGTTTCGAACGATCTACATCACCTGGTAATTCGGCGCTTCCTTCGTGATCACAACGTCGTGCGGGTGACTTTCGATGAGACCGGCGTTCGTTATACGGATCAGGCGAGCGTTCTGCTGCAATTCCTCGAGAGTCGCCGCTCCCGCATATCCCATTCCGGATCGCAGTCCACCCACAAGTTGATAGACGAAATCTTCCAGGGGACCCTTGTAGGGAACCCGGCCCTCGATTCCTTCGGGGACGGTCTTCCCGGAGGCAACGATTCCTGAGCCGTAGCGATCTCGACCGTATCCCTTCATCGCGCCCATGCTGCCCATGCCCCGGTAATCCTTGAACTGTCTTCCTTCAAAAAGCACAGTCTCGCCCGGCGATTCTTCCAGGCCAGCGAGTAAATTCCCCAGCATGACGGCATCCGCACCGGCAGCAATAGCTTTGACTATGTCTCCAGAAAACTTGATGCCCCCGTCGGCCACGATGGGGATACCGTGCGCCTTCGCCGCCCTTGCGCAGGCATGGATGGCGGACAACTGCGGCATTCCCACACCGGCGACGACGCGTGTGGTGCATATCGAACCGGCGCCGACACCGACTTTAACCACATCGACACCCGCTTCGATCAAAGCCTTGGTTCCTTCCGGCGTGACGACATTTCCAGCGATTAACGCCAGGTCCGGGGCGACTTTGCGAATGCGCTTCACGGCTTCGATCACGTCTCGGGTGTGGCCGTGCGCTGTGTCGATTGCAATCAGATCCACATCCACGGCCAGTAATCCTTCGAGCCGCTGATCCGATCCATCGCCAACGCCCACCGCTGCACCAACCATCAATCGCCCTCGATCGTCCGTTGCCGCCAGTGGAAAATCGCGTTCCTTCTGAATGTCCTTGACCGTGATCAATCCCTTGAGCACCCCCTTCTCATCCACGAGCGGCAGTTTCTCGATGCGGTGTTTCTGCAGCAAACTCTTCGCGCCGTTGAGATCGATGCCCACCGGTCCCGTCACCAGTTTTTCACTGGTCATGTATTCCCGCACCGGGCTGCGGTAATCTTCCGCATTGAGGAAACGGATGTCCCGATTGGTGAGAATGCCGACGAGCACGCCGCCATCCTCGACAATCGGGATTCCGCTGATGTGATAATGGGACATGATATCTTCGGCTTCCTGAATTGTAGCCTCGGGTTTGAGCGTAATCGGATCGACGATCATACCCGATTGCGAACGCTTGACCTTATCCACTTCTGCCGCCTGATCTTCGGGCGACAAATTACGGTGAATGACTCCGATTCCTCCCTGCCGCGCCAAGGCTATCGCCAATCTCGCTTCTGTGACGGTATCCATGGCCGCCGACAGAACCGGGATGTTCAAGCGGATTTTATCCGTCAGGCGCACGGAGACATCCGTATCGCTGGGCAGCACATGACTGTATCCTGGAACCACGAGTACGTCGTCAAACGTTAGGGCAACACCCTGCTCGAACAATTCAGCGTTCATCCGATCTCTCCCATAAGTGCTTAGTGCCGGAAATGTCGTATACCCGTAAAGACCATGGCGATATTCATCCGGTCGCACGCTTCAATCGACTTATCGTCACGAACGGAACCACCCGGCTGGACGATCGCCGTGATGCCGAATTTTGCCGCTTCCTCCACCGAGTCCGGGAAGGGGAAGAAAGCATCCGAGGCCATTACTGCGCCTTTCGATTTTTCACCCGCCCGCGTGGCAGCGATGCGCACGCAGTCGACGCGGTTGGGTTGGCCACCACCGATCCCCACGGTCGCCTCACCTAGGCCAAAGACGATGGCGTTTGACTTCACGTGCTGGCAAGCTTTCCAAGCGAAGCGCAAAGCAGTCCATTCCTCATCGCTGGGCTCACGTTTGGTGGCGACGCGCCAATCTGTCTTCGGGGGATCGCCCATGTCGATGTCCTGGCGCAAAAGGCCCGCGTTGACAGAACGCAGTTCGTAGTCCGGATCGAGATCCATCGACGGCATGCGCAGCAGTCGGAGATTCTCCTTCTTGGACAATAATTCGGCCGCATCCTTGCTGAAGGAGGGTGCGATGATACACTCCACGAACAACTTGCCCAATTTCTGCGCCACAGCCAAATCGAATTCGCGGTTCACGGCAATCACGCTGCCGAAAGCCGAAACCGGATCGGAGGCAAGCGCAGGATCGTAAGCTTCAACCAACGTGTCGGCCGACGCCAAACCGCAAGGCGAGAGATGTTTGACGATGCAGACCGTCGGCCGCTCGAATGAGATCGCAGCCCGCCAGGCGGCATCGAGATCGAGCAAGTTGTTATACGAAAGAGGTTTACCCTGCAGCAGTTCTCCGCCCATCGGTCCGGCTTCCGGCGAAAAACCGTACAACAAAGCCGATTGATGCGGATTCTCGCCGTAGCGCAGAGTCTGGATGGGGAAGAGCGGCATGTTGACCGCTTCTCCAGGCGCAAGATAGGCGCTGATGGCAGCATCGTAGGATTGGGTATGCGCGAAAGCTTTCACCGCCAAGCGCCGGCGCGTTTCCGGGCTCGTCTCCCCGTTCTCGCGCAGCTCCTGCAACACGACGTCGTAATCGTTTGCATCGACGATGACCGTAACGCGTTGGAAATTCTTGGCTGCGGCGCGCAGCAAAGCCACGCCACCGATGTCGATCTTCTCGATGGCTTCTCCCAGGGTCACGTTCGGTTTGGCAATCGTCTCCCGAAACGGGTATAGATTGACCGCAATCAGGTCGATCGCTTTTGCGGAAATCTTTTCCAGATCGGCCGCATCGGCCTCGTTTTCGCGGGAAAGAATGCCACCGTGCACCGCGGGATGCAGCGTCTTGACTCGGCCGCCCAGAATCTCCGGGTAGCCGGTGTAATCTGCAACTTCGGTCACTTCGATCTTGTTTTCGCGCAGCAATTTCGCCGTTCCCCCACTGGCTATGAATTCCCAACCCAAGGACGACAATCCTTCGGCAAAGTCCGATAATTTCGATTTATCGGCAACGGATAACAACGCAATTGACATTATTTCACTCCTTAATGAATTTCGATGGTTTTCAACGCTTGCTGAATCGCCTGGACCAACAAACGATGTTCGACTTGATGAATGCGTTCCTCGAGAGATTCGAGTGTGTCATCTGCACGGATTGGAACGACCTCCTGGGCGATTACGGGTCCAACATCTACCCCCTCATCGGGTACGTAATGCACCATCACACCGGTTTGGGTGGTCTTCCCGGCCTGGAAGTCGTTCCAGGCGCGTTCGATGGCGTGCGTCCCGGGGAAGGTACCCGGCAGAGCGGGATGCAAATTGACCACCCGCATGGGATATCGATCCAGAAACGCCGCAGTGAGTACACGCATCCAACCCGCCAGAATTACAAGCGTGGGCTCGAACGCAGCCGCGATGTCCGCCAGATCCGCATCGTACGCCCGGCGGTCTTTTCCCGCTTCCTTGTAAGGTTTCCATGGATGGTAGCGACTGGGAATGGCGGTCTTTTCCGCCCGTTCCAGCGAGTAGGCTTCCTTGCGGTCGCAAATTACTGCGACGACTTCGGCATCCAGGTCGCCCGATTCACAGGCATCGATAATGGCCTGCAAATTGCTGCCGAAACCGGAGGCCAAGATTACCAGTCGATTATCTCTCTTCTCTTCTGCCACGGAATGTTCCTCTCGATTGCGAGCGGTTACACGAGAACGACTTCGTTCCCCTCGCACACCTCGCCGATTACATACGTGTCGTCTGGAATAGATTTTTGTACGTTCTCTACATTGTCCGCATCGACCACGGCGATCATTCCGATTCCCATGTTGAAGACGCGATACATTTCCTCGCGCTCGATCCCACCACGGTCTTGAATCAGCCGGAATATCTCCGGAACGGACCACGCGTCGATCTCGATGCGTGCGCCCAGATTTTTCGGCAAAACCCTGGGAACGTTATCAAAAAAGCCGCCACCGGTAATATGCACCAACGCCTTCAACGAACTCGCGGGTGTGTCGAGCAGCTTCGAAAGATGGGGCAAATAGGAGCGGTGCGGCGCCAACAAGGCATCGGCCAAGGTGCTGCCGTCCGTCATTTTGCAAGCTCGTAGATCCTCGCCGGCAAAAATCCGGCGGATGAGGGAGTAGCCGTTGGTATGCGGCCCCGATGAAGCCAGCCCCACGAGGACGTCCCCCACACGGATGTCCTTCCTGGGAAGGATGGCCTCCCGCTCCACGACGCCCACAATCGCTCCGGCCAAATCCAGCTGGCCTTCAACGTACATTCCAGGAAGCTCGGCCGTCTCACCGCCCAACAATGCACATTCGGCTTCCCGGCAGGCATCGGCCACACCAGCCACGAGTTCGGCGACCACCTGCGGATCGGTTGTGCTGCAACCAATGTAATCCAAAAAGAACAGCGGCCGGGCCCCCTGCACCAGAATGTCGTTGATGCAGTGGTTGACCAGATCGACGCCGAGATCGTGATAGCTTTTCAACTGCACGCCGAGCATCACTTTCGTGCCCACGCTGTCCGTCGACCCGGAGAGCACGGGGGCTTTCATCTTGGAAACCCTGCTCGCCTGGAACAGACCACCGAATGCGCCCACACCGGCGAGCACTTCCTCGCCGTGGGTCGATTCCACGGCTTGCTTCATCAGAGCTACGGCACGATTTCCGGCGTCGATATCGACGCCCGCTGCGGCGTAGGCCGAGGCCGGTTTGGCGATATCTTTGCGGTACTGCATTCCCTCGAAGTGGATCTTTTCAATCCCGGCATACACGATCTTACGCGCTTCGGTGATATTGGGACCGCGGGCCGTCATGCCCAGCACACGTCCGCCGTTGGTGACGATGGCGCCGTTTTTCTGCGTCGTCCCGGCGTGAAACGCCCACACGTCGTCCGGCAGCGAATCCAACCCGCTAATTTCGATCCCTTTCTTGTACGTCCCCGGATAGCCGCCCGAAGCCAACACCACACACAGCGCTGCGCCATCGCTCCATCGCACGCTTGGAGCCACCTGGGCAAGATTGCCCGCTACGCAGGCCAGCATGATTTCCAGCAGATCGGATTCAAGCAGGGGCAGAATCACCTGGGTTTCGGGATCACCGAAACGGCAGTTGTATTCCAACACCTGGACACCTGAATCGGTCAGGATTAAACCACCGTAGAGCACACCGATAAACGGATTACCCTCTGCACGCATCCCGTCGATAACCGGCTGCAGCATGCGTTTGCAGGCATCCTCAATTTCAGCAGCCGTCATGCTCGGCGAGGGCGCAAAGGTTCCCATTCCGCCCGTGTTGGGACCGCGATCGTTATCCAACAAGCGCTTGTGATCCTGAGCGGTAGGCATGGGTAGGATGTGCTCTCCGTCGCTGAATGCAAGCAATGAGACTTCCCTGCCGACGAGCTTGTCTTCAATCACGACCCGCTCGCCGGCAGCGCCGAATCGTTCGTCCACCATGATCTCGCGCAAAGCGCGTTGTGCTTCTTCTTGATCGGCGGGCAGGATGACGCCCTTCCCGGCAGCCAAACCGGAAGCCTTGATCACGAAATCCATCCCCCGACCGCGCACGTGATCGAGCGCTTTCTCGTAATCCGTGAAGACCTCAAAGCCGGCGCTGGGAATGCCGTGACGCTGCATAAACGTCTTGGCGAACGCTTTGGAGGATTCCAATTGTGCAGCCGCGGCAGTCGGTCCAAACACTCGAATCCCCTTTGCCATCAAGGCGTCGGTGATGCCATTTGCCAGTGGGACTTCCGGACCCACGACGACGAGTTCGATTTCATTCTCAACCGCAGCGTCGACGACGCCGTCCGTGTCGTCCGCCGAAACAGGCAGGTTTTGCGCCACCTGTGCCGTTCCTGGATTTCCCGGCAGCGCGTAGAGCTCGGAAAGCAGCGGAGATTGCGAAAGCTTCCAAGCCAGCGTATGCTCACGCCCGCCTGAGCCGACGACCAGGACCTTCATACTTTCCTCCTCATGTACGTTTTCCAGGTGTGGATTCCCCAGGATTATCCAAACCGTTCTTTCACCAATACTTCTGCGACCTCGAACGGGTACTTGCCGGTAAAACATGCGTTGCAGTAGCCGCTCTCGCTGCCAATCGCGCGCATCATTCCTTCCAACGACAGAAAATGCAGGCTGTCCGTTCCCAGCATGTCGCTGATTTCGGAGACCGAATTCGACGAAGCCACCAATTCCTGGCGCGTGGGCATATCCACGCCCATGAAACATGGATGTGTGATCGGCGGGCAGGTGATACGCATGTGTACCTCATCGGCACCTGCGTCCCGCAGCGTGTTGACCAGGCGCCGCGCCGTCGTGCCGCGCACGATCGAATCATCCACCAGGACCACGCGCTTGCCATCCAGGACGCTGCGGATGGGGTTGAATTTCATGTACACGCTGCGCTCGCGCATATCCTGTTCCGGCCGGATGAAGGTGCGCCCGACGTAGGAATCCTTAACCAGGGCCATCTGGAACGGAATGCCGCTTCTTTCGGCGTATCCCAAAGCCGCAGGGATAGACGAATCGGGCACCGGCACAACCAGGTCCGCCTCTACATCCCCTTCGAGAGCCAACTCGCGGCCGATGCGCCGGCGTACCTGGTAGACCACCTGGTCGTCCCAGACACTGTCCGGACGCGAGAAATAGATGTGCTCGAAAGTGCATAAGGCCAACGGTCTGGATGGCGCAATCGCTTGGCGAACGATCAGCGCCGCATCGTGCAACGCCACGACCTCACCCGGATGAACCTCGCGCACCGCCTTGCATCCGATGATGTCCAGGGCGCTGGTTTCAGAGCACACCGCATGACCGCCTTCCGGCAGCAAGCCGACCGTCAGCGGGCGCAGCCCCCACGGATCGCGAGCGGCGAAGACGCCATCGACGGTCAGAACTACGAGAGAATACGCTCCCACCCAATCCTGCATCGCGTGGGCCAGGCGGTCCAGCCAGGTGTCGCCGGGAGCCCCGGCCAGCATTAGAACCATCACTTCGCTGTCCGAGCTGGAGGTCAATCCCATTCCATTCGTCAGGAGCTTTTCGCGCAGCGCATCGGCGTTCACCAGATTTCCGTTGTGCGCTAATGCAACCGGCCCATAACGTGTTTCGAGCAGAAACGGCTGCGCGTTCTGCAAACTCGACCCCCCGGTCGTGCTGTAACGCGTGTGGCCGATGGCCAGTTTCGCGGTCAATGTGTTTATCGCGCTGTCGGAAAAGAGTCCATCGACCAGGCCCATACGCTTTTCGACGTTGATCGAGGTTCCATCGCTGACGGCGATGCCTGCCGATTCCTGTCCGCGGTGCTGGACGGCGTGTAAGCCGTAATACGTGAACTGGACGGCTTCCTCGCGTGGGGAGTCAATCCCGAATATGCCGCACGCCTCGCGCGATTTGCCAGAAATCATTGGCCCCGAAAGCCGATGCCGATTTATCTCAGGCACGATCTATCAACCTCCAAGCTCGGAGTCGGCTGCCGCCAACCGTTTGCGTTGTTCTTCCTGCCTTTGGCGAACGGCTTCCGCAATCTCCGTAGAGGACAATCCTAAAATCTTCGCCGCAGCCAAGCCCGCATTCGCGGGCTCGAGAACGACCATGGGCGCCACGCCGCTGGGCATGCGTAAGGACGAATACAAATCTGCGCCCGCAAAGCTGCTGCCGATCGGCGGGCAGGCGATCACCGGCGCGCTAACATTTGCGTCTACTATGCCGCTCAAGGCATTGCTGCGGCCTGCCACGGTGATATACACTTTCGGACGCGAGTCGACTTCGTACTCGGCAAGCATATCGAGCAATCTCTGCGGCGTTTTGTGGGCCGAGGCGATTCGGCGCACGCACTCGATATTCATCTCTTCAAGCACAGCCACGATCTGGTCCACGTGCTCTCGATCCGAGGGGGAACCTATCAGGATCACGACGAGCGGTTCTGATGCCATGGGATCACCTGACTCCTCAATGCAGGATTCCACCTGCACGCAAATTCGCTTCCAGACGCGGCCCGACCGGGTAATCCGCCGGTCGGAAAGTCTTGCCGGTCAACTTCTCGTAGAGCGATACGTAGCGCTCGGCGACCCGCAGCCAGAAAGCTTCCGTCATCTCCGGCGGATCACCATCGCCTCGGTAACCTTTCGCAGCGTAGTCCAGGCGCAAAAATTCCTTGTCGTAATTTTCCGGTTCCTCACCCGCTTCAAATCGCGCTTCGTAGCTCTCCGCCAACCAGAAACGGGACGAATCAGCCGTGTGCACTTCGTCGATGAGAATCACCTCACCGTCCGCATCCAGGCCGAACTCGTACTTCGTGTCTACCAATATCAACCCGGTGTTCCGCGCCATCTTCTGCCCCAGGCGAAAAACTTCGAGGGCGGCATGCTGTACTTTTTCCCAGGTCGCGGCGTCCAGATGCCCGTCCTCGACGACTTCGGCGCAGGTCAACCGCTCGTCGTGAGTTCCCGGCCCGCCTTTGGTCGTTGGTGTGATGATCGGTTCGGGAAGCGCCTGATTCTTGCGCATGCCGTCTGGAAACGAATGCCCGTAGATCATCCGCTCACCCAGATCGTAACGATACCAGAGGGCCGTTTTGGTTACCCCGCTGATGTAGCCGCGGACGACAACTTCCACAGGCAGCGTCCTGGCTTTACGCGCCAGCATTGCATTAGGATCCGGTACACTGAGCTTGTGATTGGGGACGATCCCTTCGGTCTTATCGAACCAGAAAGCGGAGAGCTGGTTGAGCACCTGTCCCTTATACGGCACCAAACCGAGAATGCGGTCGAATGCGGAGAGTCGGTCCGTCGTGACCAGGAGCAGTTCGCCGTTCTCGAGCGCGTACAAATCGCGCACCTTGCCCGTATGCCGGTTGGGCAGCGGCAGCTCCGTCTCCCGGAATGGATTTTCGACAGCCTGGGCGAAATCGTCTTGAGTCATGCTGATTTCCCTGTGGAGGAATTACGGGAACGAATGCGCGCTGCCATACGACGAGCCCGCTGGGGCGCGAATCCCAGTCTCTCCTTCGATCGCATCAATTCGGCGAGCGTCTCTTCGGAGAGATAGCGCTGCAGCTCCTTGTCGTTTTGCACGCGCTCTGCCAGCGGATTGGATTCTCCACTCACAACGATCTCCCAGGCGGCCATGGCGTGCTCACGCAAACGCTCGTGCATCTCCTGGCGATCGGCGCCCGCTCGACTCAAGGCCATTAAAACCGCCTCGAGTGCGGCGAAGGGCGCGTAGCGGTTGAAATTTCGCTCGATGCCAGCCTTCTGGATCACCCAATCATCGAGGATTTGATTCACGGTCAGGAGTAGTTCATCGGCGATTAAAAACGCTTCCGGCAAGATTATCCTGCGATTTGCGCTGTCATCCAACGTGCGTTCGAGCAGCGACAAGGCAGCGTTATCCCAGGCCACGCGCGGATACTGCGCCAGCAAGCGAGCCAGCGAGTCCATTTTCTCGGAGGCGATGGGATTCTTCTTAAAGGGCATAGCCGACGAACCGACTTGCGTCTGCCCAAACGGTTCCGATATCTCTCCCACCGGGGGCGATTGCAGGAAGCGTAAGTCGAATGCGAATTTATGCAGCGAGGCGCCCAAACCTGCCAGTGCACAAAGAATGTCGTAATCCTGTTTCCGCGGGTAAACCTGATTGGTCACCTCGTAAAAGGGTAAACCGAGAATTTCCGAAAGGCGCTGCTCGAAGCGCTCCACGTTTTCTTCCCCCAGCAAATCGAAGAAGGATGCACCGGTTCCGACGGCGCCCTTGAATCCCTTTCCACGCAATGATGCTCGCAGTTGGCGAACATGATCCCAGTCGGTCAGTAAATCCTGAGCGTAGCTCGCCAGGCGATAGCCCAAGGTCGTCGGTTCCGCCGGCTGCAGGTGGGTAAAGCCCATCACGGGGGTGTCGGCCCACAATTCGATCTGCTCCGCCAGGCGGTCGAGGACGGGGATGAAACGCTCTAGGATCAGATCGAGCGATCGCTGCAGGCGAAGAGCATCGGTGTTGTCCACGACGTCCATGGAGGTCATCCCCAGGTGGATCGCGCCGCCGCCGAGGGTTGCTTTCTCGGCAAACGATCTCACCTCGGCCATCACATCGTGCCGGATTTCCTTCTCGATCTCCAGGGCGCGCGGGATATCGATTTCATCAATGTGCGCCTGCAGGTCATCGACTTGATCCTGCCCGATCAAGCCCAACTCGGCCTGCACGCGGGCGACGGCCACCCAGATCTCCCGCCACAAGCGTCGCTTGGTGCGCTCGGCCCAAATTTGGCGCATGGCATCCGAACCATAACGCCAGCTAAAAAAGGATTGATAGCGATCAAATTCGTCCATCGAACACTCAAATTTAAAATTGACTTGTGGACCTAAGCTATTTTCAGTCCATTCTTAAATAGCTTTAACCCCATAGAGCCATTTCCCGCTCGGAACCAGTGAGGATGCTGGTAGGGATGGATGTGATCCTCGGGATGAGGCATAAGTCCAATAACGTTACCTTCCGGGTTCGTGATGCCGGCGATGTCGCCCACCGAACCGTTGGGATTGAGCGGGTATTCACCGTTCGCCGGTTTCCCTGAAGGGTGAACGTAGCGAAATGCAACCTGGCGCTCTGGCAGTTCGTCATCCTGGTCTACGATAAACCGGCCTTCGCCGTGAGCCACGGGGCAGAGTATCTCATCCACATCCTGCAGCCAGAGGGATGGATTGGCCTGATTCCCCTGCAGATGAACCCAACGACATTCAAAGCGACCGCTGGCGTTGAACGTGAGGGTGGCCCGAACCCCACCTTGCGGCAGGAAACCCGCCTTGACCAGGGCCTGGAATCCGTTACAGATGCCGATCACCGGTCTGCCGTCTTCGATGAAGGCGCGCATGAAATCCGCAAACCAGGTCTCGAGATCGAGGGCAAAAAGACGGCCGGCGCCCAGCGCATCGCCGTAGGAGAAACCCCCGGGAAGCGCAAGCATCCCGAATTCTCGCCAATCACGATTGCTCGTACGCAGCGTAGAAAGGGGAGTGATGACGACCTCCCCGCCTGCTCGAGCGACGGCTTCCGCAAGCTCGACGTCACGATTGGTTCCTGGCGCGTGTAAGATCAGTACTTTAACTGGCAACATCGCTACTCTGTTTCGTATATGCGTTCACTAATTTCTCGACAGGAATGCTGATGATCGGATTGCCGCCGTGCTCTACGACCATGTTGGAATTGTTTTCCACGCTCCCGATGTGTTTCAGCGGCAATCCTTCGAATAGACTTTCAAACGCCGCGGCGTCTTTCTCGGCGACTTCGACGAGCAAACAACCATTGGTTTCCGCAAACAACGCCAGCCTGGCATCGGAGTGCAAATCTGTGAGATCCAGGCTCAGCCCCAATCTCCCGGCCAGGGCCATTTCTGCGGCGGCGACCGCCAATCCACCTTCGCTGGAATCGTGTGCGGCGCGCACGATGCCGTCCTGCACGGCCCGATGGAAGGCTGTGTAAACCTGCGGTGCATTCCCGCTCACCTGAGGCACCCGCTGCAGCGCCTCGGCATCCCCGAAAAATTTCGCATCTGCCAGTTTCACGGCATAGCCACCGAGCAATGCCGGCCGCCAATCACCGACGAGGAAAATCTGGTTTCCTGCAGCTTTCAGATCCATGCTTACGGCTTTGCGCACGTCCGGAAGTATGGCGATGCTCGAGATCAACAGCGTTCCTGGAATGGCGTGGCGCTCACCGTCCTTGCCGACGTACTCGTTGTTAAGCGAGTCTTTCCCAGAGATGAACGGTGTCCCAAAATGAATCGCCGCATCGTGGCAGCCTTGAGAGGCTCGGATCAATCCCGCCAGCTGCTCAGGGTCGCGGGGATTTCCCCAGCAGAAATTATCCAGCAGGGCGATGCGCTGCGGATCGGCGCCCACAGCGACGGCGTTGCGTACGGCTTCGTCGACCGCACTCACGGCCATGGCGTAGGCATCGTAGCGGCTCAGCGCCGGCTTCACCCCGTTGGCCAGAACAAATCCCTTCCAGCATTCGGTTTCCAGGGGTTTCAACACGGCGGCATCGGAAGGACCATCTCCAAATTCGCCCACCAACGGACCGACGACAGTGGCGCCGCGCACCAGGTGGTCGTAGCGCCGGATGATGTCCTCATTGGAGGCAATGTCCGCATGCGCCAGCAGTCCCAAGAGCAATTCTTCTGCATTCGAGGCGGCGACCGCACTTCTCGTATCCTCTTCAATGGTCGTGCTGCCGTTAGTCCGAAAATACGCTTTGAGGCGGCGCTGCGGCCGGCCGTTATGCAGGAATTCGTTGCTCAAATCGATGATCGGCGTATCACCACAGTTGACCTGCAGTCGTCCGCTGGCGACGAACTCACCATCGTCCTCCCACTCGACCCAGTATCGATCACAAAATTCGATCAATTCAGGGACGCAGGCCGTTGGAACGGCGAGTACCATGCGCTCCTGGGCTTCACTGAGCCAGATTTCCCAGGGCTCGAGACCGGCATACTTCAAACGCACGTTGGTCAGATCCACGCGGGCGCCCAGCTCTGAACTCATCTCACCGATCGCGCTGGAAAGACCACCTGCGCCGCAATCCGTGACGGCGTTATACAGCCCGGCGTCTCGGGCACAAGTGACGACTTCGATGACGCCTTTTTCGGTGATCGGGTCGCCGATCTGGACCGCCGATCCGGCGACTTTGCCGGTTTGCGCGTCCATGGGTTGGCTGCTGAAGGTTGCGCCGCGCAGGCCGTCGCGTCCCGTGCGGCCTCCAATGACGATGATGCGATCGCCCGGTTGGGGGTTCTTGGGATGTGCATCACGCGGTCCGATCCCGATGCAGCCGCAATAGACCAGCGGATTGGCCGTGTAACCCGGATGGTAGAGTACGGCGCCGTTAACCGTTGGCAAACCCAATTTGTTGCCGTAATCTTCGATGCCGTAGACCACGCCTTCACGAATACGCGCCGGGTGGAGAACGCCGGCCTGCAGCGCATCTCGATCCGTGTCGGCTGGACCGAAACAAAGCACGTCCGTGTTGGCGATCGGTCGATGTGAAACGCCCAGCACGTCACGCACGACCCCTCCGATGCCGGTGTTGGCACCGCCGAACGGCTCGATCGCCGAGGGATGATTGTGTGTCTCGACTTTGAAGGAAAGGTCATATTCGTCGTCGAATTCGATCACACCGGCGTTGTCCACAAATGCGGATCGCACCCAGGGCGCGTCGATTTTCTCAGTCGCGGCTATCAGGTAAGTCCGCAGGATCGAAAAGATCATGTCCGGGAAATGTTCGGGCCGGGTCTGACGATCGAAATCCGCATCGTACTCGCAGTCGATCTGCGCTCGGAAAGTCTTGTGGACGCAGTGTTCCGACCAGGTCTGCGCCAGAGTCTCGAGTTCACCATCCGTGGCCGGGCGATTCTCAGCGGCGAAGTAGGCCTGGATTGCCTTCAACTCTTCCATATCCAGCGCCAAACGCCGCTCGAGGTTTACCGCTTGCAGCCCATTTTCATCCATCCCAATCAGGTCGATGTACGTCGGAGGGACGATTTCACCCTCGTGAACAACAAACTCGGGCTGCATTTCGCCAATGGCATAGCGTTGGATGACATCGTTGAAAAGGAAGGCTTCGGCGATCTGTTCGACTTCAGCCTGGGATAATTTCCCTTCGAGTTCGTAACGCTCTCCTGTGGCGATAGATTCCACTCCCCCATTCTCGAGACGATGGATGGCGCGCAGAAGCTCGTTGGCCACGTTGTCCGTCACACCGGGCAGGAAACCTACCTCGATCACGCGAACGTCTCCGCCTACTGAACGTGAGGAACCGATTGTGTCCGCATCAGACAGGGTGAATTCGTATTGCTCGGTGACCGGGTCACAAATCAAACGCTTAGCGATTTCCTTGGGGGCTTCATCTTTGAACTGGCCCTTCAGGAAGTACAGGTCGTAGACCTTGATGGAAACGGGCTGGCGGATGCCGATCGAAGGGAGCTGGGATGATAAAACCTCACCGCGTGTGGACAGCGGTGAGGTGACTTCGATACGGCAGAGGCGCTGTGAAGCGCTTTGTGTTCCCGATACATTCATATCGGGAGTGTATTATACAGCAATTCCCAGACAGGTGTTAGCGAAAAGTCTTAAAGAATTCGAAACACTGCGTCAGTTTGCGATGGGAGCCAGCGCCTGATCCAAATCGGCGATGATGTCCTCGGCGTCTTCGATGCCCAGGGCATAGCGCACCAGGCTGTCGGATAGACCCGCAGCCCTGCGTTCCTCCGCGTCGAGGGAGTACAACGCCGCCGGCTGCTCGATGATGCTTTCTACGCCGCCGAGAGTCGGTCCGATGTAGGGCAAGCGTATACGGTCGATGAAACCTCCAGTGCCTGCGAAATCGCTGTCGATCTCGAAACTGACGACGCCCCCATGGCCTTCCATCTGTCGTTGGGCAATTTCGTAATCCGGATGACTCGGCAAACCCGGATAGTAGACCCGCTTCACTGCGGGATGTTCTTCCAAAAACTGCGCCACTTTGATCCCGTTCTCGTTCTGACGCTGAACCCGCAAAGCGAGTGTCTTCAAGCCGCGCAGCAGCAAATACGCATCGTGGGGATTGTTGATGCCGCCCATCACGCCGCGCGCGTCCAGCACCGGCTCCAGAAATTCGCGACTGCCGGTGACGACGCCGGCAAGCAGATCATTATGGCCACCCAAATACTTCGTCGCACTGTGTGCCACGAGGTCGATCCCGAATTCGAGTGGACGGAGGTTCATCGGCGTGGCAAAAGTGCAGTCCACCAAGGTGGTTATGCCGCGCTGCTTACCCAATGCAGCGACGTGGTCAATGTCCTGAATACGCAGGTACGGATTCGTCGGGGTCTCGACAAAGATCAGGCGCGTCTGCGGCGTAATCGCTTGTTCGAGCGCTTGCGGATCAGCCGCAGGCACCATCGTCGAGGTGATGCCCCAGCGCGCAAGAAATCCGATAGCGAAGTCGCGGGTACGATGGTAGCAGTCGAAGGCCATCAAGAGGTGATCGCCGGAAGACAGGAGAGCCGCCATGGTCGTTGTAATGGCGCACATTCCGCTGGCGAAGAGCAGCGCCTTCTCGCCGCCATCGAGATCGGCGAGTTTCCGTTCGGCTACCGTTTGTGTGGGATTGCTGTAGCGTCCGTATTCATCACGCACGTCCACATTTCCGTTTGACTTGGCGTGCATGAAGTCCAGAATTTCATCCGTGTCGGCGAAGGAATAGGTCGACGTCTGCACGATGGGCGTCGTCACCGCACCGAAGGGTTTCGGACGCTGTTCGCCGGCGTGTACGGCACGAGTCGAATGATGCTGCTTCATGGTTTTTCCTCCCGGTTCATCCGCGATCCAGGCGATCTGCGTAACCGCCGCTGCAAGCACGCATCGCCATCGATCATCGATTAGCCACAGAGAGGGGGTGAAAAGCAAGAGAGCCGTCTCAGCCCATCATACCGGTTGAAGCGGCTCTTGTGTGTAATTACGCCACTCTCATCTCCCAGTACCCGCTGAGGGTCTGTCGGAATTGGCACCATAGCAATCGAGCTGCTTGGTTGCCGAGGTTTCACAGGGCCGATCCCTCCACCTCTCTGGATGAGTATTTCTCATCGAGTGTTATTCAATTGTCCGAGATAATAGCACAAGCGCGGGCTCCCGTCAAACTCCAGATCGAATCTGACGATACCCACCCACGTGTGAATACCGTCGCCCGCGAGGCACAAAGGCGACCACGGCGATTATTCACCTTCGTTTGTGCGGAGCAACGAGATTATACGTTGAGCACCTTGCGGGCTGTTTCGAGATCGTCTGCACCGAGAACCAAGCGCGTGTCCGTAGCCAGATAGGCCAGATTGAGGTTCACGCCCGCCTCGCCGAGTTTCCCGGCGACTTCACCTAACGTCCCCGGCTTGTCTTCCACGTCCAGGATCAACACATCGTTTTCTGCCTTGACCTGGATCCCCGCGCCTTCGAGCGCGTTTTGCGCCGCAGCTGAGTCCTCGACGAGGACGTGGATCTCACCCATGCCTGCGACGGTCACGCCGCTCAAGCCATCGATGTTGACTCCGGCATCGCCGAGGGCTTTTCCCACTTTCGCCAATTCCCCGGGGCGATCTTCGAGCATGATGATCAAATCGGTCGCCATGTTTCTCCTCCTTCGGTTGGCATCGAATGGATGATCGATCGGATGAATTGAAGAGCAAATCGCATTCGTACCCGATTTTAGATTAGAACATTACGGCGATTTTTTCAAGCATCAACCTGAGCTGCTAATCCGTTGTCAGCTCGGCTAACGACGAGACGGTCAAATCGGGCTTTACCGCGCTCGAGGACGGCGTCCCATTGCCTGTGAGATCGATCCACACCGAGAAGATACCCAGCCGCTGCGGCGCCTCGACGTCCCAGACCAGGTTGTCTCCCACCATCCATGCTTCTTGCGCTTCGATTTCGAACGTGTCCAGCACGTGCCGGAAGACGCGCGGGTCCGGCTTGCCCATGCCCATTTCACCTTCGATGAAGATATGTTCGAAGAAGGGCGCCAGCCGGAAACGCTCGATCTTCGGGCGTTGTTCGGAGGAATTTCCATTGGTGACCAACCCCAATCGAATCCCCCGTTGACGGAAGACTTCCAGCGTTTCGAGCGCTCCGGGATATGGATAAAACGACGCACTCCTCTCCACGGTGTAAGCGTCGGCGATGGCGTGCGCCAATTCCCGGTCGTCCAATCCGAGTTGCGAAAACGCGGCCGCCACGACTTCCCGCCGGGCTTTGGGCAAATCCAATCTGCCACGCCGATGCCGCGCTGCGTCGTTCCAGTAGACATCACTGCTGGCCCGGATCGCATCGAAGAGTTGTTCCGCCGAGAGTATCTCGATTTTGGAAGCGTAGCGTTCACATACTCGCCGCCAGCAAGGATCAGATGTGGCCGAATGCACGATGATCGTGTCGTCCAGATCCAACAGCATTACTTGCGGAAGCGTTCGCATCGATTTCACCGCCTCATCTACCCCCTTGCATTGATTCAATGTTCGCCGAGACTTCAGCAAGCAGGATCTCAAATCGATCCCAGGAGCAATCCGACTGCAACCAGGGTAGGTGTGAGCAAGGTGATCTGTACGTTCACACCCATGAACGGAATAAGCGCTTCGATTTCATCCGCAAATTGCTCTGCACCTTGAATGGCACGCCAGGCGAGCGCCGCCGTCAGCAAGCCGAGCAACGACCATGCCGGCAGCAAGCCATACAGCACGGACAACACAACCGAAATGTACGTCAGCAGCAGGAAAACCGAGTAAATTCGAACGCTCTTCCTGCGGCCGATCACGATCGGGTAATGGCGCCTGCCGACATCCCGGTCCGCTTCGACGTCCGGGAACTGGTTGAGCAGCAGCAAATTGGACACGAGGAAAAACGGCACGAGGGAGGCGGCCCAGGCTTCGAGTGAGTATGTGCCAGTGAGTGCGTAATGCGTTCCCACGACCATGACGGGACCGAATCCGATTCCCGGCGCAAACAAGCACAACAGCGGGAAGCGTGTGATCCAAACCGTGTACACGACGATGAGCAGGACACCGAGCAAACCCAGCGGCAGTAAAGCGAGGCCGCGGACGGTCAGAAAATACACCCCGATCAACATGGTAATCGCCAGACTCACAATCCCGGTCCAAAGCGCATACAACGCCACTTCAGGTTTATCGGGTAACGTACCACTGCCGCCGCTGAAGGGTGTGCGTTCTGTCTTCGTGTCCAAGCGGCTCTTGAAATCGAAGTACTCGTTCAGCGCGTTGACGCTGATGTGCGCCGTCACGGCGCCGACAAGCGCCAGAATGACGTGAAGCACTTTCAAACCGCTGCTGTCCCACACTGCCGTGCCGATCCCCAAAAAAACGCACACGGGAGCCAGGATGAGAAAAGGGACCCGCATCGGGCCCAAGAGGTCTTTGACTTTGATCATCGTTCCCTCCGACAATCAGATTTGCAAACCGACACCGGAATTACAACACCTAAACAGGAAGTGAGGTTGCGTTCGGGAGTTAAGGAATCGAGTGATCTCACATCAGCCGGGGCGTTTCGTTATATATACTTACGAACGGCGTTCCAGTACGTGCTTGATCGCCTGCAAGCGCTTCTCCCACGTCTGGCGGAAAGCGGTGCCGATGAGGGGTGTAAAGAGCTTCATCACACCCAGGGGATCGATCCACTCGTACACGGTCAATATCGTCCCATTAGCGTGCGGGACAAACGAAATGCGTAAATTTCCTCGCATCCCGCCTCCCTGCCAGGCATAAGTGATTTCCCTCTCCGGTTCGAATTGCCTGATCTCCGAGATCATATTCAGCGCCAGCAACGGCAGCATCTGCACTTTCTCCCGATATTGCATTCCGACACTCACACGCCCTGGTGTAATCTTCTGCACCAGGAGTACCTTGGAATCCGCCTCCTGCGGATGGTTCTCGAAGTCCTTCATGAACGCAAACACCGCCGTCACCGGGCGGGAAATGCTGACCGTTCGGCGAAATTCCATGGTTTCCTCCTTCTGGAAAATCGGCGGGCAGCCAGATGTGAGCCACGGACCTCGAATGTGAAGGCGCGCACAGCAAGCCGACAGGTCAGGGTCACGTGCCCCTGAAGACCGTCCCGGTCCTGACACCGAAGCATGGCAATCACTGATAGGGATCGATTACATCGAAGCCGTGTACTATGCTCTGGCCTTCGTTGCCCGCTGCGTCCTTCGCGGTGGCGTAGTATGAAACTTCACCCTCATCATAGGGACCACCGATGTAGGTGCAGCTTGTCGCATTGTTGCAGGTCTTGACGGGATTTTGGGGCCATGAAGCACCCACCTTGACCCAAATGTAGATTTTCGCTACCCCGATATTATCCCCGGCTGTGGCCGTGAAGGTCACCGTGTCGTTGATCTCGGGAGCGCCTGGACTGTGGTTGATTTCTACCAGCGGTGGTGTGACGTCCTGGGGCTTAGGTGTAGGCGTGGGTGGCCACGGATATATCGGCAAGTCGTTGGGATCGCCGTAAAACGACACGACCGAGGCACCGACCCAGCAATCCGGAATGTCCACGAACCACCAGCTGTTGTCGCCAACCCGGCCTTTCAGCCAATAATGTTGATCAACGCTGAGGTAATTCTCCACTACGCTGGAAAGATAGGGAGCAGAACGGCAATTCACGGAGGATTCAGAAATGATAAATGGCATGGCATGAAAACCGAAATTCACGTCGCTGCGCACTTCCCCGGCACTCAAGCTGAGTTCCCATTCAGGCAAATTGGATGGATCGAAATCCTGAAGCGTTGGGTATGTCCAGTTGCCTTCACCCAACGGCGAATCGAACTCCCAAGGGATTGATCCCGCCGAATACGAAAGCTGAAGGCAGTACATACCCGCAAGCAAAGTATCGAAATCGTAGGAGTGCGGCCCCGAGCCAAGAACGCCAAAGGCGCCGGTCTGATCGGTAATACTGCCAGCCAATCGACCGCCTGAGTGATCTGCAGCACACGCGCCCTGATACAGGGAGACATCAATCTCATAGATGCCCCAGCGATTCTCATTCATCATTCCGTCGTTATCTTCATCCAGCCACACGATTCCACCGATGCCGCTTGATGCCTCGTCTCCGGTGTATTCCCAACCGAAGTCGATGCCCTCGACAATCTGCCCGTCGCTCTCGATCGCCCCCTTGATGTATGCCGTCCCGATGGGCATAGATTCGTGGATCGGATGCGTAAATCGCCCGGGGAGCAGGATCGTATCGTTGCCTGGATCTTCGGGGACGACGGTCACGCAGTACGTCCCAACGGGTGCAAAGTAGTAGTAATAGCCACTTTCGTCGGTCGGGCCAGACGATGCGAGTACGCCGCTTCCAACCGGAGGGCATGCGCCTTGCGCGATGCGTACCTCGACGCCGGGAATACCGGCCTCGCCGTCATCCAGTACGCCGTTGCCAAAGGGAGCCCCTTCCACATTGGCGCAGCTATCCGGCAGGTCGAGGGGGTCGTAATCCTCCGGCAGTTCACATACATCCTGCCACACGCGACCGCTGATCACACCCGGCTGGCCTTCCGGTACGGGAAGCGTTTGAAACGTGAAAGGCGCCGGACTCCACAGCAACTCGCCATCGGCGAGCAATGCCACCGTCCAATAGTAGAGTAAATCGACTTCCAGGTCGACATCGATCTGCCACTCGCGGGTCGCTGAATCTACCTCTTCGGAGATTAACGGGGTGCTGATTCCCTCATCGGTCCCGACCAGAACACGGAATTCCTCGGGCGAACAAAGTCCCAAGAAGCTCCAACGCAAATTAGGAGGCCTGCCGGCGACTGATTCTATAGCGTAAACGAAGGCGCCGTCAGTCGGTTCCAGCAAGCGCAGCGTAAAGTCGTCGATCGACGTACAGATTTCGTCCGGTGTGTCGGAAGGTTCAGGTGTGGGGAAATTGCAGGAGGTGAAAAGGGCGACAAAGAAAATCCATATACTTTTCGTAAGGCGTTTTCCACCACGGATGGTCATCTGATTCTTCCTCTCATTTCAAGCGAATGGGGTTGAACAAGCTCGAACATCTCAAGACGATTATAGCATCGAGACTGTCGAGATTAATACACCAATGGCACATCCACAACAAAAATCGTATTGACGATTAATTAATGGAAAATCTCCATCTCCTCAACCTCATATCCCGCCTCCCAACGATCAGATCGAAATCGAGGTGGAACGATAGTTCTTTGAATCACGATCCGGTGTCAGATGCAAATAACGATAGGAAGAAATCCCCGACAGCTCGCCATAAACCCCATATACCGGCAACGATCAGCACCGTGGAAAACAGCAGCCCAGCAACAAGCAGATAATTCTCTGCGAACACGGCCACGAGCAGATCCCAGGTCACACCCGACGTATCAAAGGGGTAGAGCGCGAGCTGCGTCGCCAGATGATAGACACTTTCTACCGCAAGAAGGATACCTGCAAGAAACGTGAAGAGCGCGATGCCCCCGTAAACGACATTTCGCCGTAACGTTACTTCCCGCGTACTTTCCAGCAGGATCTCATCGACCAGTGCTTCCGCTTGCGGCCAGGATAAGCCATGTTTTTCGCAAATCGCGAAGAGGATATCGTCTCTGCCTACACCCCGCGTAGTCCGATCAATGATGAAGTCCTTCAATTTCGTGCGATCCATAATTCATTCCGCAATAAACTCAAAACTCTCCACCATCTGCGTGTCATAAGTTTCGCTATAGTCCGCATCTGCCGGGAAGTGATAGGACTGGCCGGTGAGCCAGGTGGCCGCTTTCCCCAGCTCTGGTGAGTAGAAAAAAACATAGCCGCCGTTCAGCAAGCATGTCGATTCCTCGAGCGGCTTGCCGTCGCCCTGCACCTGAACCCTTTGATAATCATGTCCTTCGACCGGCGACATCTCCCCCACGCTGAAGCACTCGCCGTAGACCGCATCAACCAGCTCTTCCAAATCCGCCTCGGAGGCGACGTCCCGCACTACGATTTCCCAAAAAAAGCTCGTCGTTTCGCTTGCCAGCATGCGCTCGAGATCGTTCTGCACCCGCTCGCAGCCGTCGAATTCGCTCCGGTAACCATTCCCGGAGGGGACCTGCGTGGGCAGCGTGAGTTCGGAATAGAATTCGCTGGCCACGAAAACCCGATCCTGACCTTCGATCACGACGACGGGAACGACGCCGCCCGAGGGACGGTAGGAACTGTCGGTCTCCGTCTCGTTCCAGTAACAATCCGCATCGAAACGATAGTGCTGTTTGGGAACGCGCAGCGTGAAGCCCAATCGGTGGTTGGTGTATTGATTCCACACGTCATCGATGGAGATGAGTTCCGCTGCGGTTGGGGGTTCGGCGGCTTGGACAGTCGCCGTCGGATTCGAATCATCCAGCGAACTGCTCGTTGAAGTCGTTGCTATGGAACCGGAATCGCATGCAACGAGCAGCAAACACGCGAGAACGAACACAACGGGGTTTACCAGCTTTTTCATTTGGATGAACCCATCCTCTCGCAGAACTTCAAGCCTCGTAATCGGTTCCCGGACAATATCATCTTTACTGCACGCAGATCAGTCGATTTCTTGCACTGCTCTGCCGCTGGCTTGCGCAAGAAAATCTTTGAACACCTCGATCTCTACTTGTTTCTCAACGACTCGCTTGGGAATAATCAGGTAATCCTGATTGCTGGTAAATATCAAAAAGCCCTCTCGATAGGCGCAGATTTCCTTCACGCGCGGCCACCCCAGCCAGGTCTTCCAATCCCTGAGATTCATCTGCAGCGCTTCTGAATCGACGACGATTTCGTACGCCTCATTTTCAGCTTGATTCTTACGAAAAGCACGCTTGATGCGCCAGCGGAGCAGCGTTTCGTCGAGGTTGAGAATCGAGGCAGCGAGAATAAGGATCAGAATGGCGAGTATGATGGCACCGACTTTGATCAATTCATTGACCTCCGGATTCCCACTCATATGCCTGATCAACACCGAGATGATGAATAGCAGGGCGAATTGGATCAATTCAATCACAATGGCGGCTACCAGAATCACCATAATTATTTTGCGGAATTTATAAAACGGCCGGAGCTTTTGACGGGCCGTATGCGCAGATAATATATCGTCAAGTTCAGTAGTAAGTACAAACGTGAATCTCTTGCCCGAACTCACATCGTCTGCCACGGTCGACTCCATGATTCATTATCCTTTGGGCACCGTACTCAGGCGATTGCCGTCAACTCGTCGTCCATGCAGCGCAAAGTCATGTCCACGTCGTCCTTCGTCAGCACCATGGGTGGTTTGATCTTAATCACGTTGTGAAACGGACCATCCGTACTGAGCAGAATGCCACGTTCGTTGAGGCGCTGGACCAGTTCATTCGCCTCTTCCGCGGCCGGCTCGAGCGTATCCCCATCGCGAACCAGCTCGACGCCGATGAACAGCCCCGCGCCGCGCACGTCACCGATGAGGGTGTGCTTCTGCATGATCTGTCGCAAACCCTCCTGAAAGCGCTCGCCCAATTCGAGTGCCCGCTGCTGCAATTTCTCGTCTCGAATTATATCCAGCACGGCCAGTCCGATCGAACAGGAGACCGGGTTTCCGCCAAAGGTGGAGAAGAATTCCATACCGCTGGTGAACGAAGCCGCGATTTCTGCAGTCGTCACGACCGCCGCCATGGGATGGCCGTTGCCGATGGGCTTGCCCATGACGACGATGTCGGGCAGCACGTCTTGCAGTTCGAAGGCCCAGAAGTGGCTGCCCGCGCGCCCGAAACCGGTTTGCACCTCATCCGCGATACAAACCCCACCCGCTTCACGCACGTACCGAAAGGCCGTCTCCAGGTAACCTGCCGGCGGCACGATTTGCCCTCCGCAGGACATCAACGGCTCAACCAGAAACCCCGCAATCGGAGCGTCCGCTCGCCGGATCACCTTTTCCACTTCATCACCGTATGCGACACCCGCCTCGCGTCCCCCTCCCTTGTGCTTCCCGCGATACCCGTCCGGCATGGGAACGACGTGCACCCACGACTCTGCTTTACCGCTGCCGCCCGGTCCGCTGAATTTGTAGGGACTGAGTGCAATCAGGTTCGACGTGTGTCCATGATAGGCACCTTCGACCACCAGAAAATCCCTGGCGCCCGTGTGCTTCGCAGCCAGACGCAGTGCCAACTCGTTCGCCTCGCTGCCCGAGTTGAGCATAAAAACGGTTGTGAGCGAATCGGGCAGCGTTTCACACAAACGTGCGGCGTAATCCGTCAGGCCGTCGTACAGATAACGCGTGTTTGTATTCAACTGCGCCATCTGGCGCTGACCCGCCTCGACGACGCGCGGGTGACAATGCCCCACGTGACACACGTTGTTAACCAGATCGAGGAATGGTCTACCGCGTTGGTCAAAAAGGTACTGGCCTTCCCCACGAATCATCTTGTGCGGTTGGCGGTAGGCAATGGAAAGCGCCGGACTGATGTAGCGACTTCGTTTATCGAGCAGCACTTGCTCCGAAGCGCCCGAATCTCGGAAGGGATGGACGTCGATTTTCGAGGTCAGGCGCTTCCCGGCCTCGACAGGATCGATTGCGCAAAGCCGTTCCATCAGGTCCCAGGCACGCGCTTCCGTGGTGAACCAGGAGGTATGATCGGGATCGATGCGGCGACGTTCTGCGGCGATGAGCGCCGAGGTGCACAAACGTCCGCAGATCAAGGGAAAGAGAACAGCGACTTCGCTTTCGAGTAGAGGCCGGATGGAATTGTAGCCGCTTACGATTTCGGAGCCGGCAAGCAAGGGATCGGGCCGATCGAGGATGGCATACACCAGCGCGATGGCGAGTTCTGATACTGTCGGATTGCGCAGCGTGTCGCTGAAATCAAGCAGACCCGAGACGCGCCCGTCCTGTACGATCACGTTCTCATCGTTGATGTCGCCGTGGATGATGCTCTGCGGCAGTTCCGCAAGCCGCGGCACGGCACAGGCGGCATAGAGTTGAAACAGCCACTCCAGGACGCCTCTCCGTTCGGCATCCTGGATCAAGTCGATCTTGCTGCGGTGCTGTGCAGCTTGTGTCAAATCCCAGCAATGCGTTCGCCGGGCTAGCGGATGATCGAATGCGGCGAGTGCTATATCGAGCGCGGCTAAAACCTCACCCAGATGCCGGAGCTGATCGTTGCCCGGCACCCCTGCCGCAATCCAGGGCATTCCCGAGACGAACTCGAATAAGCGGGCGCGCAATGGATTTTTATCACGGGTGCTGTAGGACGCTTCCTCCGCACCCGATCGTGTGGGCACCTGCCGCGGCAAATCCAAATCCACACCCGCGGCCTGCAGATGGGCCACGATTTGTTGCTCCATCTCGAGCACACCACTCGAGATACGCTCCGTTATCAACTTGAGAACGTAGCGCCGGCCATCCTCCAGCGCGACGAGATAATTTTCGTTTTCGCCGCTGAGCGGCGTGATCTCGCCGTGCAAGCCATATTCGACTTGGACCAATTCAGCCAATGTGTCCAGGGATGGAAGCGAACGCTCTACTTTCATTTCAAACGTCTTCCCATGCTGAGGCGCTCTTCAATCTCGTATCCAAGCGTTCGGTAAAAATCGACCACGGCCGCATTCGTGGCGCGCACCTGAAGGTTGATCTTCGGACAGCCAATCCCGGCCAGCCCGGCCTCCACGCGTTTAACCAACGCCGTACCAATGCCCTGCCTGCGATACTGAGGATGCACGGCGACGTAGTACAGCCAGCCACGATGCCCATCGTACCCGCCCATCGCAGTGCCGACCAGCTCTCCATTGACGTGCGACACGTAGAAATACTCCCGCTGAACTGCAAGCTTGCGCTCGATATCCTCTTCGGGAACGTTCCACGAGGACGAATCGGGGAAAACCGTGCGCCATAATGCGGCGACGTCCGCTTGGTCGGACTCTGTATAGGCTCGTATTTCCATCTGCATCTCTTCTCGGAGGTCTCGCCTCTCGATCTACATCATCTCACATCGTTTCGTTCAATCGGCCTGGCGATTGTGAAGCGTAAGTGGAAGACCGAAAAGCGGTATTAGTGATTCTCGATGCGCTCCAGACTATACAGTGTATTCCAGAAATAGGAATAGTAACTTTCATCCGGCAGTAGGGGATAATCCTTATCGAAGTAAAGGTTCAAGAGAACCCGGAACGAATTTACAGGGCTGATCCCGGGATAGAGGGATTCCGTACTTTTCTCTGGAAGGCAGTACACATTCAGAATTGAAAAAGTCTCGTGAAGGGCTCGCGCAGAGGGAGCTTTCCAGTCCAATAATGACCGCGGACCATGATCTGCCTGTAAGACGATCACCGGTGGAGTACCGGGCTTGGAAAGTATCGCATCAACGATATGCTCCAACCTCCCATTAAGATACTGCAGCTGTTGCACGTAACCCGAATGATACTCCTCCAAACTACCCTCAAAATCACTGCCATCCATGAAATTGAAAGGTCGATCGGGTAAATCGATCGTTCCATCGGCCTGGAATACGAAGGGAAGATGGGGCAAGATGATGTGGGCAAATACAAACTTCGGGCTGGGGATGACTTCGAGGGCGGGCAGCGTATCGAGAATGTATTCTTGCCGTGCGATGTGGCCACTGTAGGATGCGCCGAAGGCCAGTCGATTGAAAAGGGTCGAGATCTTGGCAGGATAAACGACAATCGAGTGCGAGAGTAGAATCGATTCGAAAGGGTTCAAGCCGTGAATGATCGGATCGAGTTGATAATCAGCGGATGTGATATCGGTCAGAGAGAAACCTGATTCAAACGTGACAATGTTGTAGCCCATCTCGCGAAAGGTTTGCATGACCAGGTTCTGATTCAGATAGCTGGAGAGAACACTTTCTGGAAGGGTTCTGGGTTCTGAGGCGGGGATTACGTTCTGCACGTAATTGAGATTCAACGAAGAGATCATACACAGCGCAGTTTTTGTGTAATTGGCGATGCTTTCCCGAGCGACGTAGCACCCATGCGATTCGAGGAAGTCGAGAAAGTCTGAATTGTCGTACCCATAGATTTCGCGCAGTACATCTGCCCTGCCATATGCGTCCAGGATCAGATAGTAAACGTCCGGAAGTTCGCCGAGATCTTCCGTCCCTGCTACCTCAATCACAGAACTTGAATTTTGATTCGTATCGAATTTCGTCAGCGTGACGATATGGCGGCCGAGGAGGATCGTCGAGGTGATGATCGAGGAAAGGACGAAAATATTGAGCAGCACATCTACCGCGCGCAGCCAGTTTGGACGCTTGTGGATCATGAAAATGATCCCGAACACGAGACAAATCGGAACAAGAAAGGTAAACGTCAGGGCAATGCGATTCTCTTGATCCTGGATGCCTGCGAACTTTGGTCCGAAAAAGACGGTCAATGTGGCGGTCACCCACGAGGGAATCCGTCCAAACTGCAGGAACACGATCAGAAGCAGCGAGCTGGTGACCGCCGAAGTTTTCCAACCTTTGGATATTTTCTTGATTCCGACGAACAATACGGTGCCCAGGCCAAGATAGGTCAAACCAGGCCGGATGATCCAGGATAGCTCCACCCGATCTGCGTTTACACCCAGCAAGGCCAGCACAGGCATGAGAGCCACTCCCACGACTTGCAGGATGGCGCTGTGTGGAGATTCCTGTTGTCTCGGAGGTGCTTGCATGATTGTAGATGATAAAACAGAAGCGGCCCGAATAAAAGCATCCGGGCAATTTCACGCGGCCGCCAACGGATGCTTTCGTAGCTTGTATCAGAATATATAAGGGATGAACATCCTGGTCGCCTCCATGTAATCCGCATAGGTCTGGCCAAAGCGCTTGAGATTGTCCACCTCTTCCACTCTGGCTGTGGCGTACAAGAACACGGCCAGAAGAATCACGAGCACCAGGCCGTACTCCGAAGGCGATTTCAGGAACGCCCCCAGACCGAGAAGCAGTAAAGAGCCGTAAAGCGGATGGCGGATAAATCGGTACGCGCCTGTGGTGACCACTTCCGTCGTGTTTTCCAGATCTTCTTGCGGTGCGCCAAACGAGCGGAGCATGTGGAAGCCATGCAGCGCGAGCAGGAGAGAGCCGACGAGCAGAAGCCAGGATAGGATTTGCAACACAGATGCCGGATCGAGAAACCAAAAGTCTGCATTGAGTACAACCAGGCCGAGGGTACACTCAAAGGCGAAGAACCGAAAGAAACGATGCCGATAAGGTCGGCGAAGCGTAAAGAACAATAAGAGCAAGGATAGTACAAGGAAGAGGATGGTTTTTATCATCTCGGCTGATCTCCAGTATTTCGAATATTCAAGCAATTTCTTCCAAATCCAGCATACTCCAATATCGCCGCCGTAAAAAGTTTTTGCACAGCAGAGGTCGTACGTCTATCGAATATAACAACCCATATGTTTAGGAATTAAACAGACATCCTTAACAGGTTATTAACACACTTCTGGAAAAATCGGTTGACGAAAAGAGAATGCGGAACCGCCAAATCGAGTCCAGCATGAATTTTTGAGCTGGCATCGTCCTGAATCGCGGAATGGCAGAACACCAGCGCTCATGACCAAATACTCATAGCGGTCTCGTAACGATATAGATGATAATACGGATTGTGTCCAAGGTGGAAAATGGTTGCAGAGAAAAAGGTAGATTTCGATCAGGTAATATTTTCGAATAACCACGTTCAGACCAACGCAAGCTTCATCAGCGCAGGCTGGGTGTCTGCGGGATTCATCGCGCAGCAATTGGCCAAAGAGGGAGCAGGCGTAGGAATTCTCTTCGACGACGCCTGCCTGCACCTCATCGCCTTGAATTACCTGCTGCACAACATGGGTTTCTTCAAAAGTGCGCAACATGGCGCCTTCGATCTCAAAATCTCCCTCGAAACCTTGCTTTCGGCTTGGCAATCCGAATGTAAAGAGATTGTCGAGGTCGCCCTACCGGATTACGTTCCCGTGGAGCAGTACTTCCGCATCATGGAAGCAACGGCGCTTCTTGGTTCGTATTGGCATTTTACGCAAGAATACCAACACAACACGACCCCGCAAATTGGCATCGTGCGCGGCATGAGTATGATTTACCCCTCGTTATGGCTGCTCACCTTTCAGTGGTTCGGAAGGCGAGACCTCGTCCATTTCGACCGCCAGGACTTCTCCAACCTGAAAATTGCAGATACGTCTTTCACCGACACCGATCATCAAAATGTTGTCCTCTTGCCTTACCCTCCCCGTTTGCCCCTTTCCTCACGTGCAACTCCCATAAGCGGCTGATCCCACGGTCAACGATTCCAGACGAATTTCCTGCAGCGGATCGATTGTAAAGCGTGCTTGACATTGTGACTCTAACTGTGCTATACTTCGCATGTAAAGTTCGCTTTACTTAGCGGAAAGGGACACAATGGCGGACATAGTGCTGAATCGGATCAAGGAATGCCGTCTTCAACACGAACTCACCCAAGAGGATCTGGCTGCCGCAGTTGGTGTATCGCGACAGAGCATCAACGCTATTGAGCGCGGCCGTTATATTCCCAGCTTGCCTTTGGCGCTGCGATTCGCCCGCTTGTTCAAGATCCCGATGGACGAGTTATTTCAACTCCAGGAGGAAGCCTAAAATGGCAGAATATCTAAGTGCGATCGTTAATTTCTTCAAACCCGACGAACGTTTCATCATGCACCGCTACCGGTCGTCCCGCATCGCATTGATCGTGATGGTGGCGATGATGGCCGTGTGGCTCGAGTACGAATATTTCGTCAACGATCAGATGCGCTGGGATCTGTTCATCATCCTCAGCGCATCCGCGATCGTAAAATTGGGCTCGATGATTTATTACCGGCTCACACTATAACTCGCTACGGTGTACACTCCGGGGGCGGCGTGCCGCTGTAGGTCGGATTGATCGCTGATCCGGTCTGCACGAAGGTTGCGCCGTCCCATGTGTATTCGAGGAACTGGCGATTGCAGGGGCAGCAATTTGGTTCCCCATACAGATAGAGCGACTCTTCCATCACAATCGTGTCGCCAACCTTACTCCAAGATCCATGGACCCCGTCATCGGTGTAAACGTTCGTCAAACCGGCACCGTTCCATACGTAGATTTTGAGCAGTAAAACCGCACCCGAACCATCATACACTTCGGGGATGATCACCAGCTTCTGACAGCCAAGGAATTCGTAATATCCGGCCTCATCCTGGATTTGCTTGATCATCGGATCGCCGCCGGCATAATTCCAGACGTTCAGCCAAGAAGCGCCGTCCCAATTGTCCACGGAGACGGTTTTGCCCGCCGCACCACCATCGGTAATACGAACGCGCTGATACGTACCGTCACAATTCAAACTCACGCCGCCAGGCGGTGGCGAATCGGTAGAAGTTGGTGTTGGGCTGCCGGGCGATTCCGTATGCGTTGGGGTTGGTACCTCAACAGTGGGCGTTGCTGTATCCGATGTAGCCACTGCAATCGTCTCGAGTGCGAAAGCGGTCTGCGTGGCGGCAACGCTCGTGGCCACTATATCCTCATTTTCGGGTTCCGGCGTCGGCGTCGACGTCGGCAATCCGCATGCTATGCTTGCGCCTACGAGCAAGACAAGTACGATGATCGGAATTCGGAGCGTAAGTAGTTTCATGCTGCCTCCTCACCATTATTAACGAACAAGTGAATTGAATGTGACAATGGACACTCTCAACCCTGCGAACGGCAAAGACCGCTCGTGCGTCTCAATGCCGCTCAGCCGCCCCTGACAGACGTGTCTTCCACAGGAGAAAAATGGCAGCCAGTACGATGTACAGGATGCCGACGGCCACGATGACAAATTTCGGGAAAGCGCACCAGCGGGCGATTGCCGGCCAATAAGCACGCTCGCTTCCCAACAACACACGGATCAGGGCGTAGTTCTCCAGTGAATCCAGCAGCCCTGCGCCGAGCTGCGCCCAGGCCAGGATCAATCCGAGAGAAGAAAGAATCCGGGAACGGGAAGACAGCGCATTGGAAATCAGCACGCAGCCCAGTCCGATACAGAGTGCATAGGAAAATAGAAAGAGACAATCGAGGCCCAGATTCAAGCCTGCGAATGCCTGACCCTGCTGACCCCAGGATGCGACAATCGCATCAGCCTTCTGCAGAGTTCCTGCAAATTCAAAAGCCACGATCCCCGACGGCGCTACCGCCGTCCGCAATGGTCCGCCCAGGGCCTGCAGGCTGATCCCTACGAGCAGCGTCAGAATCAAGAGAGCAAAGAACGCGGGTTTTTGTGCTTGAACCGCAATCCAACCGAAGGGACTTCTCGCATTCATTGTTTACACCTCCCTATTCGAATTTCTTCCTGGCCCCCGGCCGTAAAATATGCAGCAATGAATTTACACCGGACGGAATCGACCAACGTGGCATCATCTCCGTCGATACGTTATCACAAATCGCCGCACCGGCGGCGTCTCTTCGTCCATGAAATCCTGGAAAGCTTGCTCCTCCAGGCCATGCAACACGAATTCCCCGAGCTCCTCCCGCGTGAGCGGCCAGGGCGAATTCCCGGGCGGATCGACGCCGTCCCTGCCGCGGGCAATGAGCAGCAACGTTCCGCCAGGCGCCACGAGGGCAGCGACCGATGAGATTGCCTGTTGGCGGAGCTGTGCCGGCAGCACCTGCAGCGTGTAAGATTCGAGCACTATGTCGAAAGCGTCTTGCCATTCTGAGGCGATTTGAAACAAATCCGCCACGACATATTCCACACTGGAATTGGGAAATCGACTTCGACACCACTGGATAGCCGTGGGAGAAACGTCGAAAGCATTAGTCATGAAACCCCGGCGCACCAGTTCCTCGGCATCGTCTCCCAATCCACATCCGACAACTACGGCCCGTTTCCCGGCGCCTTTTGAATCAATCGCCTCCAGCCAACGGACCAAATTCGGGTTCGGAACGAGATCCGCCCAGGAAATGCCCGTCGGATCTCCCTTCGCCCGGGCATAGATTGCCTCGAAACTGTTCAAGGAATTCTCCACGAGGTCTTCGCCGTCATCAGCAACTTCAAATTTGCCTAAAAATACGCTCAGCAGAACCTGGGAATTGAATCTGCGGCGCGAGTCTAGGCGATTGTAACCACATAGGGAGAAGACGCAAGCATAAAAACACGATCCACTTCGATGCTGAGATCCGAAGTGGATCGTGGAGATTTTCGCGCAGGACCTCTGGAGTTACCAGATCCCCGGCAGCAAGCGGTAGCGTACTCGACCGGCGTAATCCTTGTAGCCGTCGAGCTCGTTTTGTAGATCCCGATCCTCGAACGCCGTCCGCACCACGAACAACCCCGCATTCAACACCCCAAGCAGGAAAGCCCACCAGGAAGCCAACAGCAGCGGCAGCGTCAATTCGTACAAGATCGAACCCACGTATCCCGGATGGCGCACGAAACGATACGGCCCGCCGCTGGCGACGGCGTGTTCACGCTCGGTTTGGATGCGTACGATCTGCGAGAAATAGGCGTTCGAACCCGTCGCCCATACCACCAACACGTAACCGATCACGCCAACCACCAAGGCAACGATTTGCAGCGTCGGAGAGAACTCACCCGTCCAGCCATGGCGCTGATCGAGTCCGGCGACGACCAGGCGAGCTAAAGTCGCCAGGCCAACCACCCCCATGATGGCCGTGTCCCAGGATTTACCGCCCTTACGGGGACCCAGGCGTTCGGCCAGCAGATCGGGATTGGTACGCATGATTACCACGCCCGTCGCCACAGTCCACAAGAAGGTTATCGCCACCACTGCCCAGGCAGGCCACTAGGCAAGCGTCCCGGCTGACCAGAACAGTGCCACGCCGACGATTATCGTTCCCATCGTTTCACGAATGCAAAAGCGCAACAACAGTTTATCTTTCATTGAATCCATCTCCCGGATACAGCACGACGATCTCTGGTCAACCCTAGTTGGCGAAGATGATTTCCAGTAATGTGCCCAGATCGTCGGAACCTTCGAGCGTTTTCAAATTGTATATTTCGGTATAGCCACATTTTCGACACGAAACATAGGCATAGCTGTAGAGTTGAATTTCAAAAAGTCGAGAAATCCCGGTACCCGACATGGCCAAACGCTCGACGTGGCCTCCGTGGCTGCCGCATTTTTCACACACGAATGCTTCACCTAACTGTACTTCGCTGTTCGCCATTGATGCACCTTCCTTCACCGCTGTAATTGCCGTTTGCCTAATAACGGTTTAGATTTAGGGACAGTATACGATGCCGGAAGGCAGCTACCTGAAGGGAGGCTGTCACCAGGCTGGCATGTGGCTTATACAATGAGGCTTGAATCCTGCCTGGACAAGCAGCAAGATCACGGGGATTTGTACCCGGTCTGTAAAATTATCCCTACAGCGTGTTATTCGAGTACGAAGGATTCACCGATCGTGACGAACGTCGGCTTATACCGCGACCAATCCGATTCGTCGACGTATAGCGATACCACCCAAATCCGGGTCCCTTCGGCGTAGAAGTAGATGTATTCCCTGACGGGCTGCGAGTCGATGACCTCACGCACCGTGAGGCGGCCGGCCGGCAAACCATTAATTTCGAGATCGCAGTCTATTTGTTCGATCTGAATTCCGAGCGCTTCGAAGTAGATCTCGATTTCGGCACACACGTCCGCAAGGTCCACGACGCCGTACTGATATTGGAATTGAACCGTGATACCGGCGAGCCAAATGCCTTCGTCGTCGGAGTCTACGGCCTCGAATTTGACCGTATCGCCGGCGAATTGTTCTTCGAGCACGTTCCAACGTTCGGGCAGGATGATGTGAAAACCGAGAACCCCGTGCGCCATCCAACCCGCCGGCGGCGGCGTCGGGGTCGGAGTGGGCGAATTCTCCGCTGTCGGCGGAACGACTTCACCCGGCGTGGAGGTCACTGTTGGCTGCAACGTCGGCGTCGGTGTGTATGTTGGCGGGAAGGTCGGTTGGACGCGTGGTGATCCACTGACGGGTTGACTGTCCCCACCCTGGTTGGACCCGGCATTCGAGTTTGAAGCAGGCAGGTCACAGGCGAGCACGGCACACGTCAAGATAAGAAGGGTCAGGAGCAGGGACCTTTTTGCGTTCATACATCAACCTCGTTCGAGCCTTGCCGAGGGCAACGCTGAAGTGATAATGGCGATCGAATGGTGCACACTCTAACCCACTCCGCGACAATCCGCAAGCAATTTATTGCGATCGATGCCTATCACTTCATTCGGGGTTTGCGATCAATACATCATCCAGATTCGGCACCCAAATATCCCACTGCACACGGTCGGCCATCTCGGCCACACACGCCAACGGCACCGTGCGTGCCGTCATGGCATCGGCGAGTCTGCCGGCAAAGCCCCATGACTCGGCCTGCGCGTACCAATCCGCCGGTTCGGTGTTGGCATCGTTGTCCGGGAAACCGAGTTCGAGCGAAGCGCTGGGGTGGATTTCCGACTGCATGTAGGCCAGATCGCAGTTCAAGCGCGTCCACAACCCCGCAGTTTTATGAAAGCCATCGTAGGCTTGACGGATGTGGGGTTTATCCGGTGCTGCCTGCACATGGTCGGCAGAGGCGAAGGGCAGCAGCACGCGCAGTTCAGGCAGCTTCTCACCGATCAAGCCGTAGTTGTTCACCGTGATGCGGTAGGGCCAGAAATCGGCCGTCTGCTGCGGTGTGGCCAGGTCGGTCGGCCAGTCGGCGAGCGTGAAGACGCCGTTGTCCAGCAGCGCCTGGGTCAGTGCGTGCGAGAACCAGCGCTGCCCGTTGATGTTGGGCCCCTTATCGTCCAGCACGTAGTCCCTGCCGCTGGGAACTTCGAACATCGGGCGGCCTTCGGGGAAGGCTGCATTCTGGATCCAGGTGAGATGGCTGTAATCCACGCTGATGCTCGTGGGTGTATAGCCTTCCTGATGGTAATAGGGATTGTAAATAGGCAAACGCTGGTCGTTGAAATGGCCAATCTCGAGCGGATACATCTCCGCCATGGTGGGATTTTCGCGGCCTACGAAGTACTTCAACCCGGTCAGGCTTTCACCGTAATACGCCATCACGTTCGTGGCCACGACGCCGGCGTGAGAAGAGGCAAACATGCCGACGTTCTCGTAAAGAGGCTCTATGCTGATTAACTCATGCAGGTAACGCCCATCCACGTCGGGGATAATACCCAACGCAAAACGGATGGCGTCGCGCAGCGCCGCCAGGCTGTTAGCCCCGCCGAAATCGAACGTGCCCTCGCTGCGGACGCCACTTTCCGGGTCGGTTTTACCCGGCCACAAGTGACTGATCGAAATCACCCCGACGTCAACGGGATTGAATTCCAGATGAAACGGCGTCGCCTCAAGATTGTATTTATCGACGAACCAGGTGGAAGCTACGACCACAACCGGCGCGCGCTCGCCGTAACGCGGTTCGGCAGGAACGTCGATGCGCACGGCGATGCGGCCGTTCTCCTCACACTGAATGTATGCATAGGTGACGGTTCCAGGTCCTGCACTTTGCCCTTCCCCCACACGGCTTCTATCATCGGTTGTCGTTGCAGGGATTGGCTCCTGCACGTCCGTCGCTATGGCTGCGGGTAGATTGCATGCAACCAGCAAGGTCAACACTGCAATCGTCATGAAAGCCCAGTACGTTTTTCGTATTTTCATGCTTGTATCTCTCCCACTGCTTTCGCCCGAATCGACCGGCGAGCTACCTGGACGGTGAAACCTCGGATCGCATTACCCCACGCACGAATAGCCCGAAGGGAATGAAACAGATCAAACCCATGAGTGAAATCACGAGTACATCGACGAAGGCGAAATCGGCGTTGGTTATCAGCGGCTGGATCAGTAAGAAGACGATCAGCCCGACGAACAGCATGCTGGCGTCGAAAAGCAGACCCAGCGCGGCCGCGTAGCCAAAAGCTATACGCTGCCACAGGCTGATTCCACCGATGATCAGCGCCGGACTCAGGAGGAAATCAGCGACATGCAATGCAAGTTCGGTTTGAGGGATAGACGCTCCACTAGAAAATGTATCGACGATCGTTCCGATCACCCGCAACAAGAACAGCACGCCCAAACCCGTCATCACGCCCGCTGAAAGACGCTCCGGCACGACTCCGCTGAGCCGTTGTTGAACAGCTTGTGCATCGATAGCGACGACGAGAGCGACCATAGTGTACACACTCATGCCGACCAATGTGAGATGCAGCAGAAACGGCAGACCCAGCGGCATAGCGAAGATATACACCAGATAGTTATAGAACACGAAGAACAGCGCTCCTGGCCAGAAGAGCAGCCCGATCAATTTCCCCCGCCACGTCAGCCACATGGAAACGATCAAAATCGGCAGACCGATGCACAGGTTGACTACGTCGTTGGGCAGGAAAGATTGACGCAATTCGTCTGATGGATAGACGGAAGCGCCGTTGAGAACGCCTGCCAGCGAAGCGACAGCCATGAGGATGGTGATGAGGATCGTGCTGACGAATATCAGTTTGAGGTCGTGCTTGATCGGTAATCGTGTGGTTTTCGCTTGGGAGGTATTCGTGAATGGGGCTCCTTATCGTTCATTATAAACGTGCAGACCTGCTCAATTTTCGTGCAGGATAAAAGTACGTGTGTTTCGTTCAGATTAACTTTCGTCCTTACTCAAGGGAAACGGACACAGGGTATGATTGGAACAACGGATATCGTCATGCCTCCAACCTAAGGGATAGTGAAGGAATTCATATTGATCTTCCACGGCTACAGTCACGCGAAGATACCCCTCTTCATCATCCACTCCATGACGGTGGCGATGCACCCTCAGCCGTGTATTGCCATCGGAGTATGGAAACCTCATTGTTTTCAACACGGCCTTAAGATTAGCAGAATCACACCACAACTGTTATAATTACAATTTGGTTCTGCGGACGAATGATTCGCCGCACCATTAATATAGTACTATGTAAATCATCATCGGGCTGAGAGTGTGACTTGGCTCAATGGAGTCAAGGAGTACTTTCA
>CAYYVY010000008.1:0-69271 GCA_964475265.1 uncultured Anaerolineaceae bacterium
TTGGAGAATTCGAACTAGACGCTGCGCTGATCGTTCCCATGTTGTCATCCTACCGCTCCGCAACACGTGAGATCTTTGGGGCCGGGATGCGGTCGACGCAGATCGAAAACGGCAACTGGTTGTGTTTCGTTCCTGGCGAATTGACTACGTTGATGACTCTGTACACGACTGAACCATCCACCAATCAACTTTCGAAACTCGACGATCTGCATAGACTATTCGAACGAGCGAATCGGAACTTCCTCAGCGAGAACGTGGTGGACGAGTCAAATCTTGCACTGCCACACAAATCACTTCTAAAATGACGGAAACTGGATTGTAGAAGGTCCGCCCATCATGGAAAAGTTACCAGTAGTAAAGGTCGTCATTGCAGGCGACGAAAATGTTGGAAAGACTTCTCTTGTGCGCCGGTATTGTGAAGGGAAATTTGACGAATCACGTGTGGCCACAATTGGTGTCGATTTTCAAACCCAAACTTGCCATCTGCCCGATGGAGATGTGAAGCTTTCCATCTGGGACATGGCCGGACAGGAAAGATTCCGCTTCTTCCGCCAGGACTTTTATCGCGGTGCGTTGGCGACCGCTCTCGTATACGACCTTACGTTATCCGAAAGTCTGGCCAATCTTGACACCTGGGCTAAAGACGTTCTCGAAGTGGTACCCAATCAGAAATTCATCGTGGTCGGCAACAAAGCCGATATGGCCGGCGCCGTGGATGCAGCTGTCGCTCAGCAGTTTGCCGAGCAGCATAATGCGGCCCTCATTTTCACCAGCGCGAAGACCGGTGACGGGGTCGATGAACTCTTTAGTTCTCTCGCCACTCTGGCAGTGAAAAAGTAATCCAAATTCGTTTGAGTAATATAAAAAAGGCTGCGAGGTTCGGCAGCCTTTTTTGATTTATCAGGGATCTTGAAGATCCGCCCGAAATGGCGTTAAAGATATCTATTCCTCAGGCTCGTTCACCAGGTAGCCTTGATATTGCGGTAAATATTTTTTAGGCAAACGGCCGGAGAGGATCACGGATTCCGTTCGATTTTCTTGATGCTCAACTCGGCCGAGTTCATGAAATAGGCTGATTAATCTACCGGAATGATAGGGTATTTCGACGCAAATCTCTGCCTGCTGCTCGTACAATTCAATTTCAATCGCGGACAAAAGCGACTCAATTCCATCTCCATTCAGCGCAGAGATCGGCACTGCTCGTTCAAATTCATCAATGAATTCGTGTACGCTTTCCGGATCCGCCATTTGGTCGATTTTATTCAATGCAGTGAAACGTGGAATCTCTGTTTCCACGATCTCATCGAGGGTTGCTCTTACTGCCTCAGCTTGTGCGAGTGCATTCGGATGGGTGACATCGACAACGTGCAAAAGCAGATCAGCATCCCCAATCTCCTCCAACGTTGCCCGAAATGCCGCCACGAGCGTCGTGGGCAGTTTCTGGATGAAACCTACAGTATCGGTAAAAAGGACTTTGTTCCCGCCGGGCAGCTCGACCCTGCGGGTTGTCGGATCGAGAGTGGCAAACAACTTATCCGCAACGAGCACGTCGGCGTTTGATACTTGGTTGAGCAGAGTCGATTTGCCTGCGTTCGTATAACCCACCAATGCGATCGTCGGCACCGCCGCACGTCTGCGTCGTTCGCGATGGCGACCTCGATGTTCCCGGACTTTCTCCAACTGGCTTCGAAGGTTGGCAATTCGTCGGCCAATCTCCCTGCGATCCACCTCCAATTGAGTCTCACCCGGACCTCGCAAACCTACACCGCCGACCGATCCGGACCTTCCACCTCCCCCGCCTGCCTGTCGGGCGAGATGGGTCCAGGCGCGGGTAAGCCGCGGTAGACGATACTCGTATTGCGCCAGCTCCACTTGCAGCGCTCCTTCGCGGGTTATGGCATGCTGCGCAAATATGTCCAAGATGAGTGCCGTGCGGTCAAGAACGCGCACCTCGTTGCCAAAGAATAGCTCCAATTCCCGTTGGTGGCGTGGAGACAATTCCTCGTCAAATATGACGACATCTGCAACTGTATTTTCGATTTTGTCCTTGATCTCAGTGATCTTTCCGGATCCAACCAGTGTTTTTGGGTTTGGCCGGGAGATACGCTGGGAGACCGCACCAACGACCGACAATCCTGCCGTATCCGCCAGGAGAGTAAGTTCTGCAAGAGATTCTTCAAGCGATAACAACCGATGTTGGCCATCGATTTCGATGCCAACGAGGAAAGCTCGTTCTTGAGGGAGTTCTATATTTTGCAGTTTTTTAGACATACATCCATTATACATCCATGGATTTCGTGGCTGCTTTACTAAGCAGCAAATCTTACAACTATATTTTCAGTCTTGCATCGCGGTTGTTTCCAGCCAAAGTTGTAACGTTCTCCCCACTTGTTCGAGGCTGGAGGCGGAAATTCGTTCCATTGTATCCTCCGTGGTATGCCAATATGGATAATCGAAATCGATGATATCGATTGCAGGAATGCCCGCGTGTAGAAACGGTGTGTGATCATCGATGATCGAATAACGTTCGGATGGGATGAAAGACCTGTATCCCAAATCCTCGGCAATCTCCCAGATCTGGCGCGCCAGATTATCATCCGAATTTCGTTCGTAATACAGTTGCAGTTCCTCATCCCCCACCATGTCGACGATCACGACGACTTCGGGTGTTGAAGTCAGATGATCGACAAAGTACGTAGATCCGACAATCCAATCCCACCCATCGATTTTGCCGCTGTCCTCCCCATCGAAGAAAACCAGCCATACGGGTTTTTGTAATTGCTCAAACTCCAGCACACTTGCCAACTCGAGGAGAACGGCAACACCCGAGGCACCATCGTTCGCCCCGGGCACAGGTAGCGAAGGATTATAAGAATCGCGGTCCGCCTGCGGCCTTGTATCGTAATGCGCACCGATAAGGATCGGTCCAGGTACTGTTCGTCCATCTGATTTTCCAATGACGTTGATTAGTGTAACATCCTTGTAATTAAATTCCTGGACTGCAGTCATCCAGCCTCGGGATTCCAGTTCCGCCTTGATCCATTTCCCCGCTTGGCGATGTGCATCCGAGCCTGGGATTCGGTACCCAAAATCGATTTGTATACTCACCAGTTCGAGCGCTTCGTCTCCTGAGAATCGCTGCATCCCACTTTGATTCTCACAACCTACAACGATAAACACCCCCGCAATCAGCACTCCAGCCAGTAATATATTTCGCATAGCCTTATATATTTCCAAAGAAATGGATTGAAAAATCATGATAATTGACACTATATGGCTATGCGCAATTATTTTGTTTCTCAAAATAGTCGACCAGATCATTGTTCGCTCTTAGAGCATACGCTTTAGCACGCTCGCGGCGTTTCCGCCGTATCCCGTCGCTTAATTCTGGGAGTATACCCATGTTCGCCTTCATGGGCTGAAATTCGTCTGCCGATGCATTTGTGATGTAATGACACAACGCTCCCAGCATCGTCGTAGGAGGCAACACGAATGGATCGCATCCCCTGGATATCCTTGCTGCGTTCAAGCCCGCCAACAAGCCTGTGGCGATATTTCCCATGTAGCCTTCCACTCCTGTAATTTGACCAGCAAATAACAAGTCGTCGCGCGTCCTGCATTGCAAGGTCGGCCGTAACACCGCCGGAGCGTTGATAAAGGTATTCCGATGCATTTGTCCGAAGCGTACAAAGCGAACATTTTGCAGGCCGGGAACGAGACGAAACACCCTACGCTGTTCGGCGTAGGTTAAATTGGTTTGAAACCCAACCAGATTGTACAGACTTCCGATCAAATTATCCCGGCGAAGCTGTAATACTGCATACGGACGCCGTCCGGTAAGCGGATTAATTAAACCAACAGGGCGCATGGGACCAAAAGCAAGTGCCTCCCTACCCCGTTCGGCGATGATTTCAGCCGGTAAGCATCCCTCAAAAAAGCGGTGTGCACCGGCCCTGACGCCCTGCTGAACAACTTTCTCGAATTCTCGCAGCGGAATGCGCTCGGCAACTCGCAACGCGTTCACGAATGCTTCATACTCATTCTCTTCGAGAGGACAATTGATGTAATCGCCTTCTTCTAATTCCCCACGCTCGTAGCGGGAAGCGAAATATGCCACCGACATATCCACGCTGTCCGCTTCGACGATCGGAGCAAGAGCATCGAAGAAGTACAGATGCTCATCACCAGTCAGCCGCATCAATGCCTCGGACAGTCGCAGCGAGGTTAATGGCCCGGTCGTAATGATCGTCAATCCATCGGGAACGTCGACGACCTCCTCGCGTATCAATTGAATACATGGATGTTCTTGAATTCTCCGGGTGACTGCTTGCGCGAATCCTTCGCGGTCTACGGCAAGCGCTCCTCCCGCCGGTACAGCGTAATTTTCTGCACAGTCGATCAACAAAGAACACAGGTATTTGATTTCGTGTAGAAGCACCCCGGTGGCTCGATCCGGCAGCTTGGATCCCAGGGAGTTCGAACATACGAGCTCGGCCAACGCCTCCGTGCGATGTGCGCCGGTCTCCACAGAAGGACGCATCTCATACAAAGTCACCTGCATGCCGCTTTCAGCCGCCTGCCAGGCCGCCTCGCTTCCAGCCAACCCGCCACCAACGATGGTCAAATCCATACCTGGATTTTATCATGCAAGATTAGTGGCACATAACTTGCAACATAATTGCGCACACGAAACGTCCGATGTATACTCTCACACCTGAGGCGACATATGTTTCAACTCCAAGATCAATCCCAACGCCCGCTCACGACTGCCCACCTGGCTCAAACCATGAGTCTTCTGCTTCTATCGAATCAGGAACTCAAGGATAAAGTGATCTCTGAACTTGCGGAGAATCCGGCCCTGGAACTGGTCGAGGAAAAAATATGTCCGCAGTGTAAGAAACGCATCCAGCAACCCGGACCTTGTCCGGTGTGCAGCCGCAAGTCCGATGGTGACGAGACTATCGTTTTCTTATCACCTCGCGTGTCCCAAAATTTAAATCGCAGCAGCAGTCGTCACGACGATTTTGAACCAATGGATCGAGAAATCGTAGCACCCGAGAGTCTGGCGACGTTCGTCCTTGAACAGTTGGCTGCGGATTTAGAGCCTGAGGATCGTAAGCTGGCGCTGTACGTTCTGGCCAGCCTCGACGACGATGGTTTCCTGCAGGATCCACCAGCCATTATAGCCCGCATGACACGTGCGCCGATTTCACAAGTGAACCGCGTCTTGGAGTTGATTTCGCGTGTCGATCCCCCAGGCTTAGCGACGAGTGGACCGCAGCAAGCGCTTCAGGTGCAACTCGATTTGCTGCCAAACGGAGGATATAAACGCGAGATCGCGAAACGGTTGCTGGAGGAGCATTTCTCTGAACTTGGCCGCCGAGAATTCGATAAAATCGCTTCTCAACTTAACATCAGCGTCAATCGCGTCCGTCAAGCAGCCGATTTCATCCACGACAATCTCAACCCGTATCCCGCACGATCATCCTGGGGTTCGGGCAGACAGCCCCAACCAGGAAATCCCTTGGTCTATCATTCGCCCGATATCGCCATAACTCATAATACAGCCAATAACGACGACTCACTCGTCGTCGAAATATTTGCACCCGTCTCGGGTTGGCTCCGGGTGAACCCCCTTTTCAAGAACTATAAGGAACAGCAAAGCGATGATCTTTCGGACGAATGGAAAGAGCATATTGAGCGTGCCAGCCTGTTCGTGAAATGCCTGCAACAACGTAACAACACGGTTTGCCAGGTTATGGAAAATCTCGTCTCACAGCAGCGTGAATACATACTCAAAGGAGATCGTTATTTACGCCCGATGACGCGTGCGGAACTGGCGAAGAAGATCGGTGTTCACGAATCGACGATCTCACGCGCGGTGGCACAAAAAGCCGTCGCACTTCCGGATGGACGCATCCTTCCACTGTCCCGATTCTTCGACCGCAGTTTGTCAGTGCGGGACCGCATCAAAGAGATCGTCAAACAGGAGAAGCGTCCGCTCACAGACGACCAGATCGTCAAAATACTTCGCAAGGAAGGGATAAATATTGCCCGTCGTACGGTCGCAAAATACCGTTCGATCGAGGGAATTTTGCCGGCTCGCCTGCGGCATCGCGACTCGAAGGGCAACCATAGATAGGTTTTTATCTTGCCAACGGATTCGTCACCCCTAAACCCCATTGCCCGATTTTTCAAGCCCGTCCCTTACCACGAATTCTTTCGAATCCTTGCAGATACTCTCGATGCGGCCGTTCTGGTGATTTCGGAAAACGGTTCTCGCATCTATGCATGGAATCATGCTTTCCTGCTGCTCTCAGGCTTCGCCAGTACGGACTTGGATACACTGACGCCATCCGAGCTTTTCCCGGACGAAGCGGGAGAGAAAGCGCTCGGTCAATTGCTTGACAGCTGGGAACATCATGATGTTCAACTCGAAGACATACCGCTGCATACGCATGAAGGTGCCATCGAACTCGTTGACATCCAACCCTACCCCGTCAGTCCGTCGCGGTCGGCGCTGCTCTTAATACTGAACCATTCGAGCCGTCGGAGACGTGTTTCAGAACACCAACGCGCACAAGAGGGACGGCTGAAGTACTTCACGGACATCTCACGCATATTGCTCGAAGGTGGTCCTTCCGCATTCCCTGCGGCCTTAGAAATTGGAAGAGAAGCGCTCAATGCTACCTCGATCAGTCTCTACCGCGTATCCGCGACCAGCCCCGGCTACGTGTTGGATAACGCACAGGGGCTTGAATTTCCTCGAACGCTGGCAGCGTCCGACTTGTCTCAGCTTCAAGCCAACGACACATGGACGATCGGGCAGCGTCCCGACCACCAGCTTCACAAAGCAGCTCGTGCTGCCGGATTGGTCGCATTACACTGCGCACTTCTCGGTACGCCAACGGCGTGGATCGGCATGCTCGTTGCCGGCTGGAAGGAACAGGAGGCGGTTCCACCCGACACGGCTTCCGTGATGTTGGTGATTTCGAATTTATGCCATGCCGCGATCCTGTCCGGCATACAGCGAGTCTCCCTCGCTGATGCAGAACAGAACATCAATCGCCTCGAAGCAGAAATAACCAATTACTTCGAATCCCTGCAAGATACACTGATCACGCTCGACGAAAACCTTATTGTGCTGAAAGCCAATTCCGCAATCTATCGTTCCCTTGGCTATCAACCCGAAGAAATCGTCGGCTTACCCGTCCAGGATGTCCTCGTTGGACCGGAAGATATCTCCGCAACCCTGCTTGATGCCCTGGGGCACCAACGTCTTGCAGAACAATCTCGCGTTCAGCTTCACCGCCGTGATGGGACTCGATTGCCCTTCCATCTACGCGTCGTACCGTCGACGAGTGCCCTGCCATCCAGCTTATTCCTCATCCTCAAGGATCAATCTGAGCAGCAAGCCATTGAGGATCAGACCGAGACGCTTTCGCAGCGAGCGCTGCTTGGGGAATTGATGGCGATTTTCGCCCATGAAGTACGCAACCCGATCAACAACATCAGCACCGGAGTCCAGCTGGTTGCTTCACGTCTCGGAGAGGATCACCCTTCGTACAAATCGCTCCAGCGGGTTCAGAAGGAATGTACCCGTCTGGACCAGTTGATGAGCGACATACTCTTCTTCTCGAGACCTCTCGAACTCAAGATTGAGCCGATTGATTTGAGCGAGTTGATGAATCGCATTCTTGCGCGTTGGAGCCCCAGATTATCACAATCCGGCGTGTCCCATCACACAACGTTTGCCCAGGATGCACAGAATGCATTGGCGGATGCAAGAACGCTCGAACAGGTCATCGTCAATTTAATCGCCAATGCACTCGAAGCCATGACCGAAGGTGGGACGATTTCCATTGCCGTGTCGATGAATCAGTCTGTGCAAGGCGACATGGTCGAGCTTAAAATTGCAGACACCGGTCCTGGGATTCCCCCAGATGTAATCGACCGTATTTTTGATCCCTTCTTTACCACTAAAAAGGAGGGGACGGGATTGGGACTTGCCATCAGCCGCAGGATCGTGACTGCCCACAAAGGAAGCCTACACGTGGAAAGCTTCCCAAACGCGGGCACAGTCTTTACAATATCACTGCCAGCAGTAAAACCTTCCTCAGGAGATGATGCATGAGTGGGACGGTTCTAATTGTCGACGACGAAGACACCGCACGCTCGTTTGTTTCAGAAGCACTTGCGGATGCAGGGTACGAGGCGATTGAAGCCGGTGATTTAAAATCAGCGAACAAAGCCATCGACACGGGTTCCGCCGACATTGTACTGCTGGATGTCGTCTTGCCGGACGGTTCCGGCATTTCCCTCCTCGATCGCATCAGCATGGAAAACCCCTGCCCGCCGGTGATCTTGATCACTGCGTTCGGCGAGGTGGATACCGCCGTTGAAGCAATGAAAAAAGGAGCACAGGATTTTCTCCAAAAGCCCCTGGATTTGAACCGCTTGCTCCAGGCTGTCGAACGAGCGCAAGAAGTGGTTCTGTTACGCCGAGAACTCGATCTTTTACGGCGCTCGTCAGGCGAACAAGCCGAATGGGTGATCGGAGAGACGCCGGAGATGAAGCGCATCGTCAGCGAAGCGCAGCGCGCTGCAGCAGCTTCGGCCTCTGTATTGATCACCGGAGAGACCGGAACCGGCAAGGAAGTGCTGGCCCGAGCGATCTACAGCATGAGTCCCCGTGCGGATAAGGCGTTTATTCCCATCAACTGCGCCGCGCTGCCAGACACGATGATCGAATCCGAACTGTTTGGGCACGAAGCGGGTGCATTCACGGGCGCGCAAAAACGAAAGCCCGGACTGATCGAAATCGCCGACGGTGGCATTTTATTCCTGGATGAAATCTCGTCGACCAAGCCAGAGATGCAAGCGAAGTTGCTGCGCGTGCTGGACGAGCACCGTTTTCGCCGCGTCGGCGGAGTGACGGAAATCGATGTCGACATTCAAATTCTTGCCGCCTCCAACCGCGACCTGAAAGCTATGATCGAGGAAGGCACGTTCCGCGAGGATCTTTACTATCGCCTCAAGGTCGTCGATCTCCATCTTCCCCCGCTCAAGGATCGTATCGTCGACATCCCTGCCCTCGCCGGCACATTCATCCGCCAGATCAATCTGCGCACGGGGAACAACATTAGCGGGATCACCTCGCGCGCCATCGATGCGCTGAAAGCGCATACCTGGCCTGGAAACATACGCGAACTCCGGCACGTCATCGAACGTGCAATGTTGTTCTGTGATGATGAGGAAATCGACCTCGGACATCTCCCTCCTGACATTCAACTGCTGACCAAGAGCAAGAAGAAGTAAACACCCCCATATCAACACTGGCACATTCCTTGCAACATTCACCTTCAGATTGCTAGATTCTGGAGGCGCACATGATTCCGCTTTCTTATACAGACCTGCAAATCATCATCGCAGCGGGAGTATTTCTGCTGGGCTGCTTGTCAGTCGTGATCGGCGTATTAATCCTACTCTCGCGAAGCTATTCCAAAGAATTGCAAACGATTGCCGCTCATACCGCTCGCCTCGGTCAAAAGGGCATGAGTCACGAGATCAGCGGATTGGTACAGAGTGCTGCTGAACTGACGTCTTCGATCAACCAACTGGTCCGCACGGCAAACGGAATTGGCGTATTCCTGATCACGTTGGGTATGGCCATGATTGCGGCATCCTATTGGTTGATTCAGCAAATTGAATGGAATCTGGGCTGAGCGTAAAGCATATGAACTCTCCAATTTCAGATTCCGCAGTTCTCGATGCGCTGCGCACGCTGCTCGAACCCCAGGAGTTGTCGCAGAGCCTGGCAAATCTGCTTCGAGTGCCTGAGGCTTGGCGCCAGCTCCACGAGCCTGCATTTATCGAACGCCTCATCCAATCAAACGCCTCCAAACCCATCACAGCATCCCTGATGACCCGCACTTTATTCGGTGGATCGAATCTGGAAAACGCAGCGGCTTCCTTACCAGAAGCTCTGGAATCCCGGTTGCAGGATTCGATGCAAGCGATCCTGCAGGGATTGGAAGTCGAAGCTGATTTCGAAACGATCGCACTGCTCGCCGTAGGTATAGGCCGTCATTGCAGTACCGAAAACGAATGCTCCGAAATTGCGGAAGCAGCGCGTCGACATCCACAACAATGGCGCTCAGCGCTGTGTTGCGCCTGGACGTGGATGAAGAAACCGCAAAGATTGCTCGGTTTTCTGCTCGACGGAATGGCCGCTGAGGGTATTGCACTTGCTGTTAACATGCTCCTCGCAAACGTGTCCACGCACGAGGCTGCCGCGATTATCAAAGAGATACTTCCAAACGCTTGGAAGCATACAACCGTCGTGCTTCGAGACCTCGGCGAGGTTTCGCTTGCAAATGCTATCGCCCGTTCAACACAAGAAAATATCCCACACACAGCTTCGCCGGATTGCGACCCTGAAGCCTTGTTGGCGGATGCGATTCGCAAACTCGCTCTGGGAGAATACGACGACGCTCGAAATCGCCTCGATCTCGCCTGGAAAGCGACAGCGAAGACTGCAGCTTCGATTGCAGATCACATCGCCGAATCGGCTTCGATCGAGGGAGATGGAGTTCTGGAGATCGAAGCCCGTAAACAAGCGCTTCGCTCTAGTTCTTCACCGAGGCGACGCGCCGATCTCGCTTTATCGTATGTCGATCAGGATAAACCCGAAGAGGTTATATCCATTATCGATCAGGATCCGAAAAGCATCGAGGAACAAATCGCTCTTGGAATTTCCCTCGTACGGCTCGGTGATGATAATCGTGCGATAGCACACCTTCGGTCATCGGCGCAGCGCATTCACGCAGCGTTCGACGTGAGCGGACGCGGGCTGAAAGCATTGTCGCGTGGATTGCAGGATTGTGGAGATATCGAGGGTTCCCTGAAGATCGCAAGTATGATTGTAAACCGTTCTCCACATGAATACACGACGAGAGCTGAGTACATACGCAAGTTGAGTTCCTTTGGTGATCATGCGGCTGCTGCCGAAGAGGCCACGCTGCTGTTGGCAATGCACCCACAGTCCACTGAAGCTCGTCAGCTTCTGGCCGAAAACTTACAAAAAAGTGGCGCCGCGCTTGAAAGCATCCCCTACTGGGAAGAACTTGCACGCGAAGATCCTAATTACCTGTGGGATGTAGCGGAATGTGCGCTTCAAGCGAATGAAACTTCCATCGCTGAAAAGACGGCAATTAACTTGTTGAAAAACGACCCCGACTCCGTGCGCGCCAACGTAGTCCTTGGAAAAGCACATGCCGCGCAGGGCAAACACCAATCCGCCCGCGAGCATTTCCAACGTGCGTTGGAGATAAAACCCGACTTTACGGATGCATGGATTGCCATGGCGGATACCGAGGAAGCGGCTGACAACCCGGACGCCGCCTCTGAGGTGATTGCGAAAGCCATCAAGCAATTGCCTGAAAATGCGTCAATTTATGCCGCGCAAGCAGCATTCAAAAACCGTCAGGGGCTGCTGGAAGAAAGCAAAGATTCCATTCAGAAGGCAGTTGAGCTGGATCCCGGCAACGTAGAGTGGCTGCTGCAATATGGCGAGATACTTACCGCCTCCGGTCAAGAAGATGCGGCATTGTCGACGCTCAAAGATGCGCATTCGATAGAACCATACAACTGGCGCGTTCGTACGGCGCTCGGAAATGTATATGAACACCGCAACGAGGATCAGCTCGCTGCCGACCTTCTCGGCCGTCTTCCGAGCGATGCGCCAGCCGAGGCGCACTATCTCGCCGGGCGCGTTATCGCCAAGTCCGGGGGAAATCTGGATGAGCATCTGGCGCCGAAGGCCGTAGAACATCTACAGATTGCACGTGACGCCGGAATCGCAGATCCCACGCTGGAGTTTTGGATGGGGCGTGCGCAGGAACTCGCTGGCGAAAACGAGTTCGCATTCCAGAACTATCAGTCAAGTTTGAAATCTATCCAAGAAAATGATCGAGAAACGTATAAAGAAGCATTGATGGGAGTGGCGAGAACCGCGCTCGCTACAGCGCGCCTTCCAATCGCATTAACGACGCTTGAAACCGCACAAGAGAAATTCCCCACTGCGACGGACGTTCTTCTTCAACTGTCGCATGCCTACCTTACGGCCGCCATGCCTGAACAATCCCTGTATGTCGCCCAGCAGGCGGTTGAAATCGAACCTGGAAACCATGCCGCTCTGTACACGTTGCGGGACTCCGCAGTTGCCCTGAATCGTTGGGATCATGCAATGCAGGCGACAAAACGCATACTTGAAGATCGTCCCCATAGTCAACCCGATTGGATGGATCTGGCACGCTTTTCACACCATGCTGACCGACGCGCTGAAGCCAGGAACGCGCTGAGTCAAGCGCTTGCGATCGATCGTCGGAATCCAAAATCGCTGTTATCCGCGGCGAAATTGCTTCTCGAATTCGACGAACCCGCCTACGCCCAAATTAATTTGAAACACGCGCTTGCTCGTTCGCCACAAGATAATGCTTTTTATTCGGAGATGGCGAAGACGAGTCGCCAACTCGGGGACTACGAAAGCGAACAGGAATCGTGGATGCGTTTGCTCAAACATGATCCGCATAACCTCACCGCCCTCACCCAAGGAGCACAAGCACTGTGGAACCTGGATCGTCGTGCGTCGGCCATCGGACTTTGGCAGCGCGCCGTCGAAATCGACGAGAACAACGCCGATCTACACCTGCAGTTGGGCCGCGCCTATTTTGCCGGCGGGGAAACGCAAAGGGGTCTGGATCACGTTTTACGCGCCTATAAAATTTCGCCGAGTTCTGCGGACCTGGCAAAGGAAGCTGGAAATTCGCTGCTGCGATTTGGGTCTCCGCTTGATGCCTTGGAAGTGCTGCAGCGTGCAGTTCAGCTCTCACCTAACGACATCGATTGCCTCATGGATTTGGGAAAGTGCTATTTACAGTTGGCCCGCTTTGACGAAGCTGAACACACGCTGCTGAAAGCCCAGGCGTTTTCACCCCACCCGATCCGAGCTGACGCGCTGTTGGCACAGATAGCTCTGACGAACGGCGATCTTGTACGAGCAGAACAGCTTCTGCACGACGCCCTACAGGCAGATCCGCGGACGAGTGAAGATACGTTGTGCATCGCGGAAACTGCAACAAGATTGGGCCGCTGGAGCGATGCAATAAAAGTCTTCGAAGACTCGCCTTCGTCCGCTGAGGACCTGGAGACGCTTCTGGCACTCACCAGGCTACATTTACGGCTCGCAAACGCATATTGGCTATACGCAACCCTCGGGGCTGCCCATGCACATGCACCCAAAGCCGAATACGCATCCTCAGATGCTGCAGAAGAAATCAACACACTCATCGATCGAAGTTATCAAGCCGGCGCAGCGAAAAGCACGATCGATCAGCTCAAACGCTGGTCGGCACTGACTTTCGATTCGATCTCGACAGAGGACATCGACTCCGGGTTGGACGCGGAATCCACGGCAGGCTGGAGTCCGGTTGTCCATGCATTGGCATTCTTTCTATTCAAAACCGGCAACCCTGAACGAGCGATCGAAGTCATCGAAACCAACCCGGACAATATCGATCCTGATGCATGGGGTGCGGTGCTGCTTGGATTGTGTCACACCAGCCTGGGCGATACCACACAAGCGATTCAAGCCTACAACATCGCCTCGCGTAACATGGTCATCCAGCCCCTGGTTAGCTTCTTTGCCAGCGACACGCTTTGGCAGGCTGGCGAGGTCGAAGATTCGCTCTCGAGCCTCAATCTTGCCTTGTCGGCATGGCCGAACGAAGTCACATGGCACTCGATCGCGGCCTCACGCTATCAAGACCAGAATCGCTTCGATGCCGCCGTGGCGCACCTCCAGCAAGCAGCTGAACTCGATCCCAGTGATCCTGAAATTGTGCATACCCTGGCACATGCGCTTAAAAATTCGGGGCAACTTAGTGAGGCGTTGATCCATTTCGAGCAGCTGATCGAAAATTCTCCGCAGCGGAAATCGGTATGGAAGGAAGCAGCGGAGGTCGCGATGGCCAACGGAAAAGCGGAAACCGCCCAGGCCTGGTTTGAACGCGCTGCCGCGTTGTTCCCCTCCGATCCCGCATGCTTGATCGGTGCCGCACGTGCTGCGATGTCGCAAGGAAAATCGGATCAAGCCTTGTCCCATATCGATGCTGCAGCCCGCATGGCGCCGAAAAATATGGACGTTCTGGTTGGAATGGGCGAGATCCTTGCCTCCCAGGGGAAATACGAGAAAGCCCTCAGGGCATACGACCAGGCGATCAAAAGCTCGGACGGACAACTCGAAATACGCATCGGCCGCTGTATGCTTCTGCTTCAAATCGGGCGTCCGCAGCATGCGATCTCCGATCTGCATGCCATGCTTGAAGAAAACTCACAGGATGAAAAGCTGTATGCTGCGTTGGCACAAGCCTACGAAACCGCCGGGGACCTCGAGAACGCCATCGAAGCTGCGACGCAGGCCACGCTGCTAGCGCCGCGAGCTGCAGATTATCGCTACCAGGTCGGCCGCCTGTGCCGTTTGGCCGGACAGTTGGATCGTGCGCTGGATGAGTTATTGCTGGCGCAATCCGCCGCACCAGCACAAGCCAAGATATCTAGAGAACTGGGTCAGGCGCACGAACAGCGACGCGAAATCGCCCAGGCACTCGAGGCTTATCGGCGCGCGCTCGAACTCGATCCGCAAGATGATCTATCCCACTATCGTGCCGGACTGATATTGAAACAGCAAAAAGCGTATTCCCAAGCCGCGCGGCTGCTCGAACGCGCGATTGAGCTCAATCCAAAAGATTCGGAGATTATCCAGCAGTTGGCCGCTGTTCGAGCTTTGGAATTGGTCCACGGCGGCATATAGATGGACGGTGTAACGATGATCGATCGCCCGGAACTCATACGACTTATTGAAGCAGCACGGATCGCAGGTAGATTGGATTTCGCGCGTTCCATTGCAGTAGATTGGCTTGAAGTTTGGGCCGGTGACATGGAAATCCAACTAAGGCTTTCCCAAATCGAGATCGATCAAACACACTACTCGCAAGCGATCGAGCGCCTTTCCAAGTTGACGATAGCCGATCCGGAGAATTCCGCTGCACATTTAGCCCTTGCCGCCGCACAGAAAGCAAACGGTAATCCGCTGGCTTCAAGCGTGAGCCAGTCGTGTGCGGACTTTCTGCAGGGCAAAGAACTTGACCCCGAGCGTAGTCCATCCTGGGCGATCCAGTTGATGCAATGTCTCGAGGCCATCCGGGAAAACGACCATGAGACGGCGATCCGTAAATCCCAGGAAGTCCTGGCAGCCGATCCGGAAACACCCCTGCCGGTTTTGATCGCGATTCAAGCCCATCAAAACGCCGGTGCAGAGCAAATCGCGCTCGCCCTTGCCCGGACGGGTCACGATCGCTGGCCGGATTGCATCACCTTTCGTATCCACCTTGCAAAAGAAATGCTCGCCCATGGTGACGTTAGCCGCGGCGTGGCGTATCTCCATCAGGCAGCCGTGGATGATCCGTTGGGAATCGTCACGACGAAAATTTTGGGTAAGACGCATCCCTATCAGGCATTGTGGCCCAAGAGAATGATGGCGAAACTCGCCAGCCCGGTACCTGCAAAAGTAAACGCCGTCCTGGGTGCCAACAAACTCGCAGGAGCCGCCGCCACACCATCTACCGCACCGGATCAGGCGGCATCTCCTGAGATATCCGTGGCAGCAGGATTGGAACGCCTCCAAGAAACCGACAAGGTCGACGGTGCTGTTGAAACACCTGCGGATTCGATCGACGATCGTCCCGTTCAGCCGTTGCCCGGAGAAGGATTTCAAGGACCCGACAGCGGAGACAGTATCCTTGCAGAAGATCTATTGGGCGGAAGTTCATATCCCGAAGTTGAGGCCGATTTCTCCCGCATCGCGGAGCGCTTAAACGCCCGGCGCCAAGCAGCGGATGAGGATCGTCGCATTCCTGCTTATGTCGTTTTGTCAAGTCGAACGAGGTTGATGCAGACTTTTGGAGAAGATGATTTCAACCAAATCGACGGTGCCATCGTGACTCTGATCGAAACCATCCGTAGGAGACCGGGTTGGGCCGCCTACCATGTTTACATCGACGATCCCTCTTCATTTGCACATTTCAAGATGCGTCCCGCAGATCCGGCAAATGCCTGGCAAATTAAATTGCGTCTTGCCGACCTCGATCAAGCTTTGCGCCAGCGCGGCGAAATGATCGGTGCGCTGCTCCTTGTCGGCGGCGATCGCATCCTGCCCTTCCATCGATTACCCAATCCCGTCGACGATGACGATGATTACGTATTTTCCGACAATCCCTACGCCACGACGGATGAAAATTACTTTGCGCCGCAATGGGCCGTTGGCCGCCTGCCTTGTGGCGATTCAGCCGATTTGATCATGCACCAACTGAAAAAGATGATCGACGATCACAGTATCGCAGTTCAAAATGTCGGGATACTGATGCGCATTCGAATTTGGCTCTACTTGCGCCTTGAGCGTTTCCTGCGGCGAAAGCCGCGCTCGCTGGGATATACAGCCAGCATTTGGCGTAAAGCCTCCCTGGCGGTTTACAAGGCGATCGGTGAACCCAGATCGCTGTTGACCTCGCCTCCGGCGCAAGCGACTCAGCTTGCCCCAATCGTTACGCATCCGTTCCATTTTTCGTACTTCAATCTCCACGGCCTGGAGGACGCACCGGAGTGGTTCGGCCAACGCGACCCCTTGATGGATAGCGGAACGGGTCCGGACTTCCCTGTTGCCTTTCGGCCGGAAGATGTCGTCAACAGCGGACGTGCGCCCAAAGTGATTTACTCCGAAGCTTGTTACGGGGCGAATATCGAGGGCAAATCCATCGAGTCAGCCTTGTGCCTGAAGTTCCTGGATGCGGGGTCGCGTGCATTCGTCGGTTCGACCAAAGTTTCCTACGGATCCGTTACGACGCCGCTCATCGCAGCCGATCTCCTGGGTCATCTTTTTTGGAATCAAGTCAACAAAAACGTCCCCGCAGGTGAGGCGCTGCGTAGGTCCAAGCTGCTGTTGGCTGCAGAGATGCATCGACGCCAGGGGTATCTCGATGGTGAAGACCAAAAAACGCTGATCTCCTTTGTTCTCTTTGGTGATCCACTTTACAACCCGGCCGTCCAACTCGCCCGTCCCGGACAAAAGTTGGTCGTCCGCAGAAAATCCCGGCCGAAGGAAATGAAGACCGTATGTGCGCTCGGTGTAGGGGACCTCACCGACGTCGACAATCCAGCGGAAATCGAACGGGTGAAAACCATTGTCTCCAAATATCTGCCGGGAATGGTGGATGCGCAGTGCCGAATCCATCCACAACCCATGTATGGTTGTGAGAGCAATCAACATCAATGCCCCTCCAATCAGCTTGGGATCAAACGACTCATTGCGGGCGAACAATCGACGCGCGTGTATACGTTCGCCAAGCACGTCGTGGACGGTTCTCACCGCCACGCCCACTTCGCCCGCCTCACACTGGACACCAGCGGCAAGGTGCTTAAGTTCTCGGTCTCTCGATGAGCCGATGCAGGCATAAATCTTGCATGATATCCAGCCAATGAGGAACACAATCGCGATGACACCTGCCGTTTCTCGTCTTGGTTACGTCTACAGAAATGATGATCGCCACTATACACAAGACGACCTGCGTATCTGGCTGCCGATCCTCGAATCGCTCAATACACGCTGGCTGACGCTGTATGCCTCCAGTGAGCGCACTGTTCCCGAACATTTTCTTGCCGGCATCCTCGAGGCGGGGATCGAACCCGTGATCATGATCCGTGGCAAATTGGGAGAATCGCATCCCAACGCACTGCAGCCGCTGCTGCGAAGTTACGCTCGCTGGGGAGTCCATTACGTTGTCGTGTTCGACCGCCCCAACCTTCGCCAAAATTGGAAAGACGCAGCTTGGAATCAAAAAGGCATCGTTGAACGCTTTCTCGATCAAACCATCCCCTTGTGGGAATTCCAACAATCCGTGGGTCTGAAACCAGTATTCGCACCACTTGAACCTGGTGGTGATTATTGGGACACGGCCTTTCTACGAAGTGCCTTCGAATCACTAGCCTGCCGTGGTAAATCCGATTTGATTAACGACTTACATTTGGGTGTTTATGCCTGGACCTTCGGTAGACCGCTCGATTGGGGTTCGGGAGGCCCTTCCCGATGGCCCGAAGCGCTTCCGTATCACACTCCACCCAATTGCCAGGACCAGATCGGATTTCGCACATTCGAGTGGTACGCAGATCTGGCCGCTCAGGTCATCGGGCATACTCCGCCGATGCTCGTTCTCGCCGGTGGCGCTATTCCCGATTCTGAGATGGTAGCTGGCTACAGCAGCGCCCAGATCGAACAGAACGTAAGTATTCTGCGTGCCTTAAACGGCAGGGACCTTCCCCCGTACGTCCTCAATTTTGCCTTTTACTGCCTGGCTGCGAATTCTGATCTGCCAGGGAGCAATGCAGCCTGGTACACGAAGGAAGGGAAACCCGGACCAGTTGTTGAAGCCATTCAGAAGGTTTTGCACTCGCAGGAAAAAACGCCTGCAATTCCCACGCCGAAATCGTTGAACCACTACGTCTTGTTGCCGCCTGACGTGGAATTGAAGACTGCCTTCGCGGAACTATACGGATTTATCCAGAAACACAAGCCCATTCTTGGGTTTTCGGAAACAGAAGCACGCATGGCGTACAAAGTCACTCTTTTTGGTGCAGAGACCGAGTTTCCAGGATTACTCGAGCGGGAATTGGCAGATTCCGGCTGCGTGGTCGATCGGATCGTCGCAGGAAATAAAGCCATCGACGACGCTCCACCAGGATCATTTCATCCTCGCCCGTCGATTAAATACTCACCTCTCGGAGGTTCATGATGTCTGAAATGCAGGATAGCATCGGACGCGTAAGCATCAAAGTGTTTGGGCTGGGAGGTGGCGGTTCAAATGCGGTCGACCGGATGATCCAGTTGGGTTTAACGGATGTTGACTTTATCGCCGCGAACACCGATCGCCAGGCACTCAGCTCCAGCCTTGCTCCCACCCGCATCCAGCTGGGCCCGCGCATTACACGAGGTCTGGGCGCTGGAGGTGACCCGCGCATTGGTGCTTCCGCTGCGATGGAAAGCAGCCAGGAAATCGCAAAGGCACTCAAGGGCGCCGACATGGTATTTATTACCGCCGGCATGGGAGGCGGAACGGGAACTGGCGCAGCCCCTGTCGCCGCAGAAATCGCCAAAGAAATCGGCGCGGTCGTCGTCTCGGTCGTGACACTGCCCTTTGCGTTCGAGATGAAGCGTCGCGCGCAAAACGCGCTCGAAGGGGTTCGAAAACTGCAGCCCTACTCGCATACGTTGATTACCGTCCCCAATGACCGACTGCTTCAAATTGCCCCCAAGGATCTCAGTCTGGAAGTGGCATTTCGATTGGCCGACGATGTCTTGCGGCAAGGCGTTCAAGGGATCGCCGAGTTGATCATGCGTCCGGGTTTGATGAACGTCGACTTCGCCCACGTACGCCAATTAATCCTCAGCGGCGGCGGCGCATTGATGGCAATCGGATTGAGCGAAGGTCCGAACAAGGCCAAGGAAGCCACGCATCAAGCAATGAACCATCCACTGCTGGAGATCGACAGCATTTCCCAAGCCTCCGGCGTTTTGGTCCATTACACTGGCGGGTCGGATTTGACGCTTCACGAAGTCGGAGACGCAGTCGAGGACTTGCGTCAAATGCTGCCTCCGGATTGCGATCTGATACTCGGCGCATCAACCGACGACATGATGTCCGGTCGTGCACAGGTAATCCTCATCGTCACCGGCATCGGTGGCCGCCCCATACGTGTTCTGGGAACAGAACAATCGTTTGCCATGGAAGAAATCCCGGCGGAGCAAAGTGTACTCGTCCAAGACAACCTTGATCTCCCGGCGTTTTTACGCCGCAGAGCGTCGATCGGATGAGGTCTTACGATGGATAAATCGACGATTTCGAAGCTGACCAAACAGGTTACCGGTAAATTTCCGGAAATGGAGGGCGTGCGTCCAAGCTTAAGGCGAAAGGGTGACACTCATAACGGTGCACAATACGAACTGACATTCAAAGGTTGCGCCAAATTACCCGGAGGAAAAACGATGCGGCGCGTCGTTCGGGTAGTTGCAGACGAGAAGGGTCGCATCCTTCGCATGAGCACGTCAAAATAAAATGACTGAAATCTATCAAACCACATTATCACACCTACGTATAGCATTTTGGCGATCCGTTGCCAACGTTCTGGGCTGGGTTATTCGCTGCAAGTCAGGAGAAGACAACCCCCTAACCTATGCCCCTTACCTCATTGCGGGATTCGGATCCTACTTCGCCGGGAAGGCATTCGCTGGTTTAATCATACGCGTTTTGCTCTTCTGAAACTGTTCGCCTCGGATTGCCGCATTACTGCAGCCAGAGTAAAATCTGGACGTGTGAAGGTAGCCACACGTCAATATCTGAGTCCATAATGAAGAGAGAATCTTCCCGCGTCCCCCTACTTTCAATCGCCATCTTCTGCTTTGTCGTAGGAGCCCTCAGCGTTCTCATCAACCTATCCAAGCAGGATGATTCACTAGATCGAGCCACGCCTACCGAAAGCCCATCCAATTCAAGCCTGAGAACAGCGCTGATCCTGGGAGTAGACCGTTTTAATCAACCCGAGCCGCAATTGCTGGCCGTGTGGCTTGCTACGTTTCAGTTTCCCGATAAACAAATCGTTCTCCTCGGGCTTCCCACGAATTTTCAATCTCCCGAATCCCCCATTCCGCTTGCAAATTTATTTGGCTGGAATCCCGATTCTGGAGTTGAGGGCAGCTTTCTGGCTGCCATCAAACAATCCACAGGCAGCGAAATCGAAGTCGTGCTTGTCTTGGACGAAGTCGGCTATGCATCGTTGATCGAATTCCTCGAGGGAATCACGTTGACCGGGAATTACATGGATGGACCGACGGTGATCAGCGCTCTGCGGGTATTTTACGACGACCCCCTAATCTCCCTCGAAGCGCAAGCGAAAATCCTGCGCGCCCTCGCCGAACGCGTGGAGACTTTGGGAGCATCCCCGAACCTTACCTCCCTCTTCAACTTGATCCCAGAGCATGCTTACACATCCGAATCACCTTCGGTCATCGCCGTTACTTTCGGTTTGTTGCTGCCGTTGCGTTCTGAAGCGATTCGCGTCGAAGAATGGCAGGGACCAAATTGACGAATCAATTCATACTTGATTTTCTTAGCGAGTCCGTCTATCCTTTATATCGTTATACTGAATATCATCGGACATGATTCCCAGACATACATAGCTTTATGTGGTAAAAAGGTAGTGAAGGAAATCGGAGACGCCGTTCGATTTCACCGTAGTCCAACTCTCTTTTAAGGAGGAGATGATGAAACGATTTACCCTATTCAGTTTAATCTTGATCGGCAGTCTATTTATCGGAGCCTGCAAAGCAGGAACGGCGACGGAAGAAATGGCTCCCGCTGAAGGAAACATGAACGATCTCGGTGGGCGCGAAATCCGCGTCGGTGTGGAAAACGCCTACCCGCCCTTCAACTACATCGACGAAGAGACGAACGAGCCAGGTGGTTGGGACTACGATGCGGTTGATGCCATTTGTGAAGTGATCAATTGCTCGCCCGTTTACGTTGAAGCCGCCTGGGATGGCATTTTCGAAGCCACCGCCGCAGGTGAGTACGATGTCGTCGCAGACGGCGTCACGATCACCGCCGAGCGCGATGAGGTTGTGGATTTCTCCGTGCCCTACATGGTCATCGCACAATACATCGTCGTTCGTTCCGATGAGACCGTTATCGTCGACGAAGCCAGCTTGATTGCCAGCGACGTCACTGTCGGCACGCAGATCGGCACGACCAACGAAGCTAAGGCGATCGAGATGGTGGGCGAAGACCGCGTTCAGAGCTACGACACCTTCGACCTGCCCATTCAGGCGCTCATGTCCGGCGACGTCGGTGCGGTCATCATGGACGAAGAAGCGGCCAAAGGGTTTGTGGAACAGAACCCGGATGAGATCATGCTGCTTTCGGAACCTGTTACCGGCGCTGAGGAACTCGGTTTCGTCTTCCAGCCGGGAAGCGACCTGGTCGAGCCCTTCAACTATGCCATCGCACAGCTTGAAGCGAATGGCACCCTCGACACGCTCTACGACAAGTATTGGGGCAAAGAGTAGATACATCGATCAGAAAAAAGGGGCCGCGGGCAATCCGCGGCCCCTTTTTTCTAGCAAGCAGGAGGGATTTCTTGTCCGTATCCAATCCAATCAATTCAAAAAAGCGTAAAGAACCGGGGATTATGCCCATCTCGACACGTCTAAAGAATCTACCCTGGTGGGCGCTCTTCTTGTTGTTTCTTGGCGTTCTGCTCATTTATGCAATTATAAATCGTGAGAATTATCGCGACGCTTTTGACTTCATCGCTCCAGGCTTGCAAGTTACCCTGACGGCCAGTGTGATCGCTTTCACCATCGCCCTTGTGGTTGGTTTGATCATGGGTATGGGACGCATCTCGTCGAATCCCATTACATACAACATTGCCACTTTCTACGTCGAAGTCGTGCGCGGCATCCCCATGATCGTAATCATTATCTACGTTGCTTTTGTATTGGTGCCGCTCGTCGTTCAGGGCGCGAACAGCCTTGGCAATCTAATTCTCGAAACCAGCTGGCTTGCTTTTATCGAAGGTTTGGGCAGTAAACTATCGACTATGGACATCACGCAAATCGATCCGCTTGTACGTGCCATTTCTGGATTGGCATTTGGTTACGGTGCATATGAAGCGGAAGTATTTCGTGCGGGAATCCAATCCATCGAGCGTGGCCAGATGGAGGCTGCACGATCGCTCGGCATGAGCTACTTCCAGGCGATGAGGCACGTCATTCTCCCGCAGGCCATCCGCGTGATCCTTCCACCCCTCGGAAACGACCTCATCGCCATGCTAAAAGACTCTTCCCTCATCTCGGTTCTCGCCGTTCGCGACTTGACGCAGTTGGGGAAGTTGAATCGTTCACGCACGTTTCGAACCTTCGAAACATGGAACACGGTTACTTATCTGTACCTCTCCATGACGCTGTTAGGCTCCATGGGTGTGAAGATCCTGGAGAGGCGCTTACAATCCGGAGAAGCCATCACGACTTCCATCAACAACGTATTTCGTCAGTTGAGACAAAGCCTGTCTCGGAAACAAGTCATCGATTGAAATCAGTCTACCATCGCAGCAAAGGAGTTGCCGTACGTTGAGCGAAAAGATCATCGAATTTCGGAACGTGTCGAAAAGCTTCAAGCACGTCCAAGCCTTGTCGAATATCGACCTCGATGTCAATCGAGGTGAAGTCGTCTTCATCTTCGGACCGAGTGGCGGTGGAAAATCGACCTTGTTGCGCTGCATCAATCGACTCGAAACCGTCGACGAAGGTGAAATCGTCGTCGATGGGATCCGTGTCACGGATGCGAAACCCGATCTGGATAGCCTGCGGGCCGAAGTAGGAATGGTTTTCCAGTTGTTCAATCTCTTTCCACATCTTACCGTAGTTAACAACATCACATTGGCCCAGGAATTGATCCGCAAGCGCGACCGCCAAGAGGCATACGAAATTGCCACGAACTTGCTCAAACGTGTCGGGCTTCCCGAGAAGGCGGACGCCTTTCCTGACCAACTCTCGGGAGGACAGAAGCAACGCGTCGCAATTGCTCGTGCGCTCGCCATGAATCCGAAAATCATGCTCTTCGATGAACCCACTTCTGCGTTGGACGCTGAGATGATCCGCGAGGTACTCGACGTGATGATGTTGCTGGCCCAGGAAGGAATGACGATGGTCGTCGTTTCCCACGAGATGGGATTTGCTAAAGCGGCATCCGATCGAATGGTTTTCCTGGCGGACGGTAAACTCGTTGAAGAAGGCCCAACAGATCAACTCTATGCCCATCCCAAAGAGGCAAGGACCAAGGCGTTTTTCGACCAAATTCTTTATTAAAAAGTACGGGGATGCGAGAATGCATCCCTTTTGAGAGTGCGCTGGGCGGGGGTCGAACCCGCACGCCTTGCGGCACATGGCCCTCAACCATGCCTGTCTGCCAGTTCCAGCACCAGCGCTTGATCGCAATTTTTTAATTCTGCGGTATTATAGCCCAGGCACGACGGTTGTCAACATGTAAGCAGATCGCCGTCCATATCTCTTCCAGGACCAGCATCTATCAGCGTCCAGGAATCGAATTATTACAAGAACACTGACTGGAGGGCATTCCCGATGCGAATCGTAGTTGACGCAATGGGCAGTGATAATTATCCTCAACCGGAAATCGACGCTGCAATCCGAGCCGCTGAGCATTGGGCGGAACCCATCCTTCTGGTCGGTCAGAAAGAACTCCTCCAGCCTTTACTCGATTCTCGTAAGATACCAAGCGAACTCATAGAGGTCATCCATGCACCCGAGGTGCTCGAAATGACCGATAAGCCTGCCTCTGCGGCGCGCGGCAAATCCACAAATTCTATGGCCGTTGGAATGGACCTGCTGAAAAGCGGCCGGGCAGACGCTTTTGTCACTGCTGGAAACACCGGTGGCGCGATGGCCAATGCGCTGTTCCGCATCGGCAGGATTCGTGGTGTAAAACGCCCCGCCGTCACTGGATGTATTCCCGTCCAAAGCGGTTTCGCCGTCGTGCTCGACATCGGCGCGAATGCGGATTGTAAACCGGAATACCTGCATCAATTCGCCATCATGGGTGTTGTTTATGCCGAGAAGGTGTTCGGCATCGAGAAACCGAGAGTCGCGCTGCTCTCGAACGGTGAGGAACCAGGGAAAGGCAACATGCTCGTCAAGGAGACATTTCCAATTCTCGAGGCTTCTGGCCTGAATTTCATCGGTAACGTGGAGCCGAAAGAGGTCTATCGCGGGGATGCCGACGTCGTCGTGACCGACGGTTTTTCTGGTAACGTGTTCATTAAGACCAGTGAAGCCGTAGCCAGCTTCCTGACCAAGACCATTCGCTCCGAGATCAAGGTGTCCTTTATCTCTTCAATCGGGGGATTGTTGGCCAAACCCGCCTTCAGCCGGGTAGGAAAGAAGCTCGATTCATCCGAATACGGAGCCGCATTGCTGCTCGGTGTAGATGCACTGGTCTTCATCGGCCATGGACGTTCAAACAGTAAAGCGATGTTCAACGCAATCCGCATGGCCAGACAAGCCGTTCAAAATGACGTGCTCAACGCCGTTCGGATGGCAATTCAATCACGCCTCGACGTCGTGCGGGACAAGGAGACAGAATGAGCGCGGATGCCGCTGATCGACGACGCGTGGTAATCACTGGTTTAGGCGTAGTAACGTGTCTTGGCATGGAGGTTGAGCAATTCTGGCAAGCGCTGCTCAATGGTGAATCCGGCATTCGTCGAATCGATACCTTCGACACTTCCGACCTGCCATGCCAGATCGCTGGGCAGGTACGGGAATTAGATTCGCACGAATTCATCCCTGTAAAACAGGCACGGCGGATGTCGCGTGTTTCAAGATTTGCTATGGTGGCCGCGCAAAAGGCAGTCGCCGATTCCAAATTACCTCTGCCGCTGGAGAACCCCGAGCGAGTGGGGGTATATTTCGGCACAGCGATCGGGGGACTGGAACGTGCTGATGAAGGTCTTCAGCAAATGCGAAGTACGGGATGGAATCGCATCAATCCATTCATCATCCCCTCTGCGCTTCCCAACATGCCTGCATTCCATGTTACATTGCATTACGGTGCATTCGGCCCCAATTGCACCTACACCACGGCTTGTGCGACCGGGACGCAATCCGTTGGAGAAGCCGCCCACGCCATTCGCTGCGGCAAGGCAGATGTTGTAATCGCAGGCGGCGCAGAAGCCTTGATTGAGCGCTACACTGTCGCTGGGTTCGCGAACATGCGGGCTTTACCTACAAGCTATAATGATGCGCCGGAACGTGCTTCCCGGCCATTCGACGCCAAGCGTGAAGGTTTTGCTTTTTCCGAAGGCGCCGCATTTCTCATTCTTGAAAGTTTGGAACACGCGCGGGAGCGAAAAGCAAAAATCTACGCAGAAGTAGCCGGATACGCTTGTTCCAATGACGCCTACCATGTCGCAGCGCCGGACCCCTCTGCGGCCGGCGCTACGCGCACCATGGAATGGGCAATCAAAGATGCAGGCATCCAGCCGAAGCAGATCAGCTACATCAACGCCCATGGCACCTCGACGCTCGCCAACGATGCCATGGAGACCAAGGCGATCAAGAAGTTGTTTGGTGATTACGCCTACCAAATTCCAATATCGTCGACAAAATCTATGATCGGACATGCAATGGGAGGTTCGGGCGCCATCGAGGCCGCTGTTTGTGCGCTAAGCATCGACCGGGGAAAGATTCACGGAACGCTGAACTATGAGTACCCGGATCCCGAACTCGACCTGGATTACGTAACTGATGGAATGCGGGAGATGGACCTCGACTTCGTGCTGTCAAACTCTTTTGGTTTGGGAGGCCAGAATGCATGCATCGTACTCCAGCGCGTGGATTGATCTGCCGGCGTAAAATTGAAACCATGACCAGGAGGCAACCCCTTCGTGATGACAAACAGAAACACTCTTGGTAAATCGAATTCAAGCTCAACAGGACGCCGCGTTGTAATCACCGGCATGGGCATGATCTCGCCTGTTGGACTCAGTAAGGAAGACAGCTGGGCTGCATTTACAGCCGGTAGATCCGGCGTGGTCCGCATCACTTCGCTGGACGCAAGCAACTATCCATGTCAGATCGCCGGCGAACTCAAGGGTTTTGATCCACTCAATCACATTCCGGCCAAGAAAATTCGCAACATGGCTTCCTCCAGCCAACTTGCAGTAGCCGTGACAGATGAAGCGCTCGAAGACTCTTTTCTCGATCTGGATCGAATTAACCGTGACGACGTTGCGGTGATCCTCGGTCACGCCGGTGGAATGAGCGTCGAAGAAACCGAAAAATCGATCCAGCAGTTGGCCTCGAGCCGTTTGGGACGCTTATCCCCCTTCCAAATCCTGAAGGGATGGCCGAATAAACCGTCCTACTTTATCGCCGAAAAATATCAATTTCGCGGCTACAACAGCACGGTGACCACAGCCTGCGCCGCAGCCACCCAGGCCATCGGAGATGCAATGCGTCTCATTCGCCTAGGGGAATTTGACGTTGCCGTAACCGGCGGCGCGGAATACATGGTTTCCGAAATTGCTCTGGCCGGCTTTTGTGCCATGCGGGCCTTGGCAACGAGTTACAACGACGATCCCGCAAAAGCAATGCGGCCGTTCGATGCCGATCGGGAGGGTTTTGTTTCCGCCGGGGGCGCCGGCATCCTGATACTCGAAGAGTTGGAACACGCACTCGCGCGTGATGCCCGTATCTATGCGGAAGTGCTCGGAGCAGGTGTTTCCAACGATGCCTACCACATGATCATACCGGATCCGGAAGGCAGTGGCGCAGCACTCGCGATTCAGCGCTGTCTCACTGATGCCCGCCTGTCGATCGAAGATGTCGACTACATTAACGCGCACGGAACATCCACCCCCGTTGGGGATATCGCCGAAACGAAAGCGATCAAGAAAGTTTATGGACAAAGAGCCTACGACATACCGGTTAGCTCCACCAAATCCATGATCGGGCATATGATGGGAGCTTCGGGCTCCGTCGAAGCGATCGTTTGTGCGCTCTCCATACGCGACGGCATCATCCACCCCACTATCAATTACGAGACACCGGATCCCGAGTGCAATCTGGATTATGTGCCCAACAAGGCACGTGAAGCCAAGATCGACGTCGCTATATCCAATTCGTTCGGTCTCGGTGGCCAAAACGCTTGCCTGGCCTTAGGCCGCTTCGAAGGCTGATCCTTTGGTGTAAATTGTATTGAGATAATGGCTCTACAAAGAAAGCGCCGGGCGATTACCCGGCGCTGTTGTTTCATCCATCACGCATGAATCACTCACTCAAAAAATCGTCCAGCGCTTCTTTGCTGATGCGATAGGCTTTGCCGATCTTCTTGGCCTTCAAATCACCTGCTTCGATGGCGGCAATCACGTCCTCTTCGGCGACCTTCAAGTAGGCTGCCGCTTCAGAGGGGGTCATCACATCCGGCACGCTCGCAGCCGCACCACCCTGTCCCGCTCCAGCATCTCGGCCTCGAATCGCATCTCTCAGCGCGTCACCGATGCCCATCCCGGCGCCGATTCCTGCGGTCAAGCCCGCCCCACCCGAGGGATTCTGTGCCGCGTCACGCATGGCATCCGCGGCTTGAAGCTGCGTATACGTCGCCATATCGAGCATACCCATGTCCCGCAGCTCTTCTGCGGATTTGTCCGAAGGCTTGAGGCTCTCGATATAAAAAGACTTCAGAGTCAATCCAAGTGCTTTGAAATCATCCTGAGCCTTGACGCGAACCCCGGCACCGATTTCCTCCACCAATCCGATTAACTCCGGAACGGTCTTGGCGCTCGTTGTCTCGCCGAGCAGGTCCTGCAGTTTGGAGAGCAACATGGATCGCAGCCGGCCTTGAATTTCCTTTGTGGAATAGATACCTGCCGTGCCTACGATCTGCGTCACGAACTGCTGAGCATCAAAGACTTGATAACTGTAAGTGCCGTATCCCTGCAGCAATGCCACACCCAGTGCCATACCTGGATTGCGAACAAGAATAGGCTGTGGTGTGCCCCACTTTTGGTCCGCAAATTCACGCTTCGATACGAAGTACACTTCCGCCGTAAACGGGGACCGCCCTTTGAATGCCGTTCCGATCAGATCGATCAACAAGGGTATGTTCGCCGTGCTTATCGTGTGCCGTCCGGCGCTAAAAGAATCCAACGCCTTCCCGTCTCGGAAAAACACAGCAGTCTGGGCTTCCCGCACAATGACCTGACTGCCGATACGGAAATCTCCTGCACCGCTCTCTGGGATGCGATGCACGATTTCTTCACGCATTTCATCCGGATGTTCAACTACGTCGAATATTCGAGCCATGTCATTCTCTCCTCATCTACTCAAGTTCAGCCGTTTCGAGGATGACCTCGTCACGCCGATCATAGGCAGCGATTGCCTGTTGGCAAACGACAACCAGATTGTGAATGGATTCCGGAAGTTCTTCGGTAGCCATCGTGGATGTGAGACCATCGATGGCAGCGGATACCTCATTCATCCCTTCCAGTAAAGCGAGATCAAATTGGTAGAGTTGATCTAATTCTTCTTGTTTGATGCGAACGGCGTCGAAGAATCCTGCGTAACCATACGACGCACCGGCGATGCGATCGATAAATCCCCGCAGTTTGACGGCCGCAGACTCGATGTCGTCAACATACTCGAGTTTTCCTTCGGAGACCAGTTGTTTTTGCAGTTCGGAAATGCGGCTCCACTGCTCCTCGTAGCGTTCTGCGACAGTCTCGCGCAGCATTTTATCGGCATCCCGCCTTCGTTCCCGATCGTAATACCCAAAAAAGCCTGCAACAAAGTTTTGGATTTTACCGATTAAATCTTTTCCCTCCGTGGCTTTCTCCATGGGATCGCCCATGATTCACTCCTTGTAGCTTTATATATCTTCCAAGCGGTCTGATCAGATTATAGCTTGTACAAGTTCGAGCAGCAACCGAAACCGTCCTATCCTTTATTCCTAACGCTCTACATCGTACCTCGATGTGGGCATATCACGAGTATAATTTACGCGATTCGGGTGCCGAACTCTATTTGTAGGTTTGCGTAATGCCGTTATCTGACCAGAAGATCCAATCCGGCCGTTATTCCGTCATCCCGCGCACGCTCTGCTTTCTCCTGAGAGACGAGCAGCTTCTCCTGCTGCGCATCGCACCAGACCGAGGGGCATGGAGTGGACAACTCAACGGTATCGGCGGCCATATTCAACGCGGGGAAGATCCACTGAGTTCAGCCAGGCGGGAAATTCTGGAAGAAACCGGTCTGAAACCATCGAAGCTGCGCCTTTGCGGTGTCATCATTATCGATGTTCATGATGAACGCGGTATCGGTCTATACGTCTTCGTTGGAGAGAGTCCATCCGCTGGGCTGCGTGCTGGCCCGGAAGGCGAACCAATTTGGGTACCGCTAGAATCCCTCCACGATCTGAATTTGGTGGAAGATTTACCCGTGATCATCCCGCGTGCTCTCAATTGCTACGCTTCGGGGGAACCTTTTTCTGCAGTATATCGCTACAACGAAGATGGGAAATTGACCATCGACTTGTTGCCGTAATGGGTCACGAACTTCCGTGCAGATAGAAAATCAAGAGGGTATTTCCGTACTTGCGTCGATCGAACTCCGTAAGATGCTGCAGCTTGAGGTCTTCAGCTTCCATGGGGTGCAATTGAGCGATCACCCAGGCATCCGGGTTGAGTACTCCAGGATTGTGGTCTATCGCCATGACGGACTGCGACCAAAGCCCCTTATACTGCGGTGGCGCAACGTAAACGTAGTCGAATGCCGTTTTAACGGGTCGAGTGAGAAACGCCAACGCGTCGGTATGCAGGACGCGCGCTCGCGATTCAAATCCGGTTAGCCCCAGGTTCTTTTCAACCGTCTCGATTGCTCGGCGGTTGTTGTCCACGAACACGACGGGTTGCGCCCCTCTGCTGATCGCCTCGATCCCCACGCTTCCCGTTCCTGCAAACAGATCTAAAAATGTGCTTCCGTCAATTTCAACGCCAATAATATTGAACAGCGCTTGCTTCACCCGATCCCCGATAGGACGCACGCCTCGATCCGGAACCCGGAGCAGTTTTCTTCCCCTTGCCTCGCCTGCAATTACACGGATACCACTCATTATATCAGGATGGCTACACGCAATTTACTGCGTCGCGAGCGGCGATAATATTTGCATGCGGTGCGATGATGGGGACTACACAACCTGTCCCGAGAACCACGCCGCGACCATCCGTGGAAGCAAGGGCATCCTGCGCCTCCTCCGCAACCGCAGCGGCATCTTTATACACCATTGATTCCCGGCGAATGCCACCACACACGGCGCCGCGCACGTGTGACTTTCCCGTGCGTAGATCAGGCCATGTCTCTCGATCGTGCCAGTTAACAACTTGCACGGGATATTCTTGCGCCAGGTCAAAGATGAGCGCCTCGCCGTGCAAATGAAGTACGTTGCACCATCCCCTTGCAGCTCGCTCCAAGACACGTTGGTCGTACACTTTCCCAAAACGATCATACGATTCTGCATCGAAATAGCGGTAGGAGGCATGTTGAATCGCATAAAAAATGCCGTCGCAACCCATCTCGAAGGCCGCATCAACGAATTTAACGGTGCTTTCGGCAATGATGTCGAGTCCCGTCGCGACATTCTTTGGATCACGATGTATATCGGCCAATAAATGATCGCTCCCGGCCAGGTTCTTCGCTTGCGCCAACGGACTGAATATGGTTTGGATGACGGGAACGTCCGCCTCAAGATATCCTTTAAGGTATTCCAAACAGCGTAGTTGGTCGCCGAGATGCCCCTTTTTGGGATCCAACCTGGGCAATTTCGTCCAATCCTGGGGGGATTGAATGACACGCTGCGTGTAATCCCGCGTTCCCTCCGTTGCGCCTCGCCACTCGTCTTGAACGCCCCAATCCTTTAAACAAAAAGACGATGCCGGCGTGACCTTAACAAAATCGAAGTCGTACGTCTTTTGAAACAGCGCGATCGCCTTGGCCAGCAGTTCGGGTTCCTGGTCGTCTACCGGGAAATGGCGCCACAAAGCTACCGGAGGCCGATCTGCCACCTCCCCAGCGAATGCTGCTTCCAATCGTTCTCGTTTTGTGGACATTAAACTCCCTCAATCATCACGCGATAACGATCCTACGATTCACAAAAGGGATGGGATCGCGTCAGGCTGATCCGCCACAACCACACCGGCAGATTCCAGCGCTTGTATTTTATCTGCGGCCAAACCGGAGCCTCCCTCGACGATCGCTCCAGCGTGCCCCATTCGTTTCCCGGGCGGCGCTGTTTGACCGGCGATGAAGGCGACCACGGGTTTCGTCATGTGATCGCTGATGTATTCCGCTGCGAGTTCCTCATCCTTGCCGCCAATTTCTCCAATCAACACGACTTTATCGGTATGCGGGTCGGCTTGGAACATGCCCAACACATCGATAAAGGACGTCCCGTTGACCGGGTCGCCACCAATTCCTACACAAGTCGATATCCCGATACCTGCTTGCTTCAAGGCGTAAAGGACTTCGTAGGTTAACGTTCCCGATCGAGAGACGAGGCCTACAGTGCCAGGCTGTGTGATGTGGCCGGGAATGATGCCGGCTTTGCATTCGCCTGGGGTCAGGATGCCCGGACAATTGGGGCCAACCAATCGTACGCCTTTTTGGTCCGTGTACTGGTGGACTCGCATCATGTCCTGAACGGGAATGCCCTCCGTGATGCAGATGCACAACGGCAAACCGGCATCCGCCGCCTCCAACATCGCGTCGACGGCAAATCTTGCCGGAACAAAGATCACACTGGCATTCGCACCGGTCGTCTCGACTGCGCTTTTTACCGTATCGAAAACCGGAATCTTGCCATCGTATACCCATTCCCCGCCTTTACCGGGGGTGACACCCGCTACGACCTTCGATCCGTATTCAATCATGCGCACGGTATGGAAAAAACCTTCGCGGCCCGTGATCCCTTGCACCAGAAGGTTCGTGTTCGCATCGATGAGAATGCTCATGCTGGCAGTCCCTCCGCCGATAATTGAATGGCTTTCTGTGCGGCGTCACCCAGGGACGTCGCCACGACCATGTCCGCATTGCGCAGCAAGTGCCGTCCCTCCTCCTCGTTGGTGCCTACCAGCCGAACGACCATGGGTGGATTTCCTTCGACTTCTTGCATCGCCGTGAGTATCCCGCGTGCCACCTCATCACAACGTGTTATGCCTCCAAATATGTTGATCAACACCGCGCGCACGCCTTCGTCTTTCAGGATCAGGTTGAAAGCTGCGGCAACTTTATCTGCACCGGCTCCTCCACCGATGTCCAGGAAATTCGCCGGTTCTCCGCCGTAGAGCTTGATGACATCCATGGTTGCCATGGCCAATCCCGCACCGTTGACCATGCATCCAATGCTCCCATCCAATTTCACGTAGGACAGGCTGAAGCGACGCGCTTCCCGTTCGGCCGGCTCTTCTTCATCCAGATCGCGCATCTCCGCCAGTTCAGGCCGGCGATACAGCGCGTTGTCGTCGATGATCATTTTTCCATCCAGGGCAAGCAGGCGCTGATCTCCTGAGATCACCAGGGGGTTGATTTCGGCCAGGGTCGCGTCGGTGTTTACATAAGTGTCGTACAGGCCGCGAACGATGTTTCCGAATTCCTGCCAATACTCACGCGACAATCCGATCGATGCCGCCAACTGCCTTGCTTGATATTGACGCATTCCCAACAAAGGATCGACGTGCACCCGTACGATTTTTTCGGGCATCGTTTTCGCCACTTCTTCGATATCCACGCCGCCTTCAGCGGAAGCGATGATCACCGGACAACGCCGGCCGCGATCGTTCGTTACGCTGAGATAAATCTCCGATTGGACGTCCGCCGCCTCGTCGATCAGAACCCGATTTACGGGCAAGCCCCTCACGTGCATCCCCAATACACGCGTGGCCATCTCTTCCGCTTCTTCTGGCGAATCAACCAGCCGAATGCCACCCGCTTTGCCGCGTCCGCCGACAAGCACTTGCGCTTTGACCACGACGCGGCCGCCCAGCTCCTGCGCCACGACTTTCGCTTCCTGAGCCGTCATAGCGACACGACCTCGCGGGATCGGAATGCCGTGTTGAGAAAATAACTGCTTGGACCGATACTCATGAAGCTTCATTCAGACTCCTATTCCCCCGCTTGTCGGCTTTTCGCCTCCGCTCGACGTTCGAGCTTGGTGCCGGGAAGTTTTTTCCTGGCAAGCGCTGCAGCAGCTTGTACTCGGATTTCGAAAGAAAGCGCCACGTTCCAGGTTGTAAATTCCCGAGTTTGATCGGGCCAATTCGTACTCGAATCAACCTTCGGACTTCAAGCCCCAACGCTCGCATCATTTCGCGAATCTGCCGCTTGCGCCCCTGCCGTAATACAATGCGCACCCAGGGTATGTCCGTCGAGAAATTTTCCCGCCAAATACGTGCCGGTAGAGATTTTACCCCTTCTGGAAGCATCACGCCGTCTGTCAAGTTCGTTAACTGGGCATCATCCGGCATTCGATCCAACAAGACGCGATACTCTTTTTCATGTTCGTAACGTGGGTGGAGAAGAAGGTTGGCCAACTCGCCATCATTGGTAAGCAGGAGCAATCCCTCACTCCGCAGATCGAGCCTTCCTACGATAAAGGTACGTTGTGGGATGTCGACCAGATCGAAAACCGTCCGATTTCCGCCCTGCGAACGGCGGGACGAAAGCACGCCCGGCGGTTTATTGACTGCGATGTATACGGACTTTTCCTTCGAATCAATGCGTTCACCGTCCACGTATATCGCGTCAACATCCGCATCCGCTTTCATTCCGAGTGTGGCGACACGTCCATTTACCACCACACGCCCAGCACTGATTAAGGCTTCACAAGTACGTCGTGAACCAAGACCCGTTCTCGCAAGTATCTTTTGCAGTCTTTCCGGCATCAGCCTTCCGATTGTGATTCCCCAGGATCTCCCGAACTGCCTCCCTCTTCGGTCGATGGCAGCTTTTCGAGGTTTAATGGGGGAAGCTGTCCCAGAGATTCGATTCCAAATTGCTGGAGAAATTCCGCCGTCGTCGCATAGAGTATCGGTCTTCCTGGTGTTTCACTTCTGCCGGTCTCCTCGATGAGACCGTAACGCAGTAACGTGCGCAGCACGCTGTCCGAATTTACACCCCGCACGGCATCGATCTGCGGTCGAGTGACAGGTTGTTGGTAGGCAATGATGGAAATCACTTCCAACGCCGCGGGGGTTAGACGGGACGTGCTATCCAGTTGAAGGAATCGCTCCACGTCCTCGGAAAGTTCTGGCGCTGTCGTCAGTTGAAAGAGCGAACGGTGGCGCTGCAACCTCAGACCGCGGCTCTTCAGGTCTTCATCCAACGTTTCCACAGCTTTCTGTACCAGGCGAGGCGAAGTGCCAAGCGCGGTTGCCAACTGCGAAATGGATACCGGTGCTGACGATACGAAAAGCAGCGCTTCTACACGAGGGGCCAGGTGATCCGCATTTTCCTCGGAAGCGGATGCACGAACAGCCGTGCTATAATCACCTTCGGATTCTTTATCTGGAGTGGAAGTCTTTGTTGTCACCAAACCTGCTCACCAAGCGTCGAATTTATACATCAGCAGCAGCGATCATGATGCTGATCGCAAGTCTTGCCTGCCAGTTGAACTTGGGCGGACCTGAACCACCTGGCGACCCGATCCCCATTCAGGAAAACGCCGCCTTCAATCTCACGGAAATGTGGCAATCGGCGTTGCTGGATGCTGTGAAGTCCGGCCAGGTCATCGTCATACTGAATGAAATTCAGCTCACGTCACTTCTCAACCAGCGCATGGCGGAGAAGGAAAAACCGCTGCTGCTCGAACCACAAGTCTTCTTGCGTGAGAATATGATCCAGATCTACGGCACGACGAAAAACGGACCTTTCACCGCAAACGTGCTGATTGGCATAACGCCCGTCATCGACGCTGAGGGCGAACTCTCGTTCGATCTCACACAAGCCGAGTTTGGCCCAATCCCTGCACCATCAGCGCTGAAGGAAACTGTTTCCGCCATTCTCACCGAAGCCTTTACGGGCACAATCGGTTCCCTGGCGACGGGGATTAGAATAAGTACAATCGCAATCTCCGACGGGGAGATGGGTATTGTCGGTGAAGTACGTTAATCGTCAAGTTTGACATTATACCAGTGCGAAGAATGACCAGCAATGAAACCTGAGCAGAGACTGCCAAAAATACTGCAACTTGCGTTCTTGATCGCCATCCTGATCGTTTCCTGTTCCGGTCCGCGCACGACGGCGGAGCAGATACAAATCTCGATCCTCGTCGACGGCGAAGAAAACCAGCTGTCCGTACCGTCCGGATCGACGGTCCAAAACGCTATCGAGACCAGCGGTATTGCGTTGGGTGCGCTGGATCGCCTCGATCCGCCGGGCTACACCTTACTTGACGCAGGCTCGACGATAACGATTACACGCATCAACGAACGTTTCGAGATCGAGCAAATCGAAATTTCCTTCGAACGCCAAACCCTGCGCAACGAAGCGCTGCCGCTTGGAGAATCCCACCTGCTTCAACCGGGCTCGAACGGCCTTCAGGAGATCACCTACCGCATTCTGGAAGAAGGTGGCGTAGAAATTTCACGCACACCGATCAAAAACACGGTCCTCGTCGAACCCGTTGCGGAAATCATCATGGTCGGTATCCAGTCGGCGTACACGTCAGTGTCCATCGAGGGGAAATTGGCCTACATTTCGGGACAAAATGCCTGGATCGTACAAGGCGACACCGGCAACCGTCGACCACTCGTGCTTTCGGGCGATCTGGATGGGTATATTTTCGAACTCTCCGAAGATGGGCGATTCTTGCTCTTCACCCGCCAGGTCGAGGACGAGGACGATACGATCAACCGTTTGTGGGCCATCTCCACGACCGATGCTAACGCAGAGCCCATCGACCTGAAAGTCGGGAACATCGTCCACTTTGCAGATTGGATGCCCGGGATCGATTCCCGCATCGTTGCTTTTACGACCGTCGAACCCAGTCCCGCCGCGCCCGGCTGGCAGGCCAACAACGACCTGCTCACGGTTCGTTTCACGGAGTCGGGCGTGGTTTTCCGTCCGGAAACAGTGATCGAATCGAACGCCGGCGGCCAATACGGATGGTGGGGGACGACCTTCGTCTGGGGCGAAGATCGTCTTCACCTGGCCTATGCGCGTGCGGACAGCATCGGTTTCGTTGACTTCGACACCGCCACCTTCGTCCCTGCTCAGGAGATCACACCCTATCAAACCCTGAGCGATTGGGCATGGGTTCCCGGACTCAGCTGGGGACGTGACAACCGCAGCCTCTTTTTCATCGATCATGGAGCCCCGATTGCACTTGAGAACCCGGAAGCTTCACCGGTCTTCGATCTTGTTGCCCTGACCGGCCAGGGCGGTTTGCGTCTGCCGCTAGCTGAAAAAACGGGAATGTTTGCATATCCGACGGTTTCGCCGGCCGTTCTGCGGGACAACGGTGAAATTGAATACAAGTTGGCCTTCATGCAGGCAATCTCTCCGCTGGAAAGCGACACGAGCAATTACCGCCTGACCGTCATGGATCGGGACGGCAGCAACTTACATGGGATCTTTCCTCCGCTTGGCGAAAGCGGGCTAGCGCCGCAGCCGGTCGTGTGGTCACCCGGAGCAAACCAGATTGCGGTCATTTACCGCGGGGATCTCTGGATCGTCGACGTCGTCAGCGAATTGGGTCAGCGAATCACTGCGGAGAGTCTGACACTCTCAATGGATTGGAGTCCCTGAACAATGTCCAAAGAACCAATGCGCGTTATGGTGACCGGTGGAGCTGGATTCATCGGATCACATCTTTGTGATTATCTTCTTCAAAAAGGTCATCGAGTCGTTATCATCGACAACCTAATCACCGGCAGCCTCGAGAATATCGCCCATTTCAACGGCAATTCAGACGTGCTCTTCATCGAGCACGATGTATCGGAGTATATTTCTGTGCCGGGCAAGATCGACGCCGTGATGCATCTCGCCTCACCAGCGAGTCCAAACCAATCCTCACCCTATAGCTATCCACAATTGTCAATTCAAACATTGAAGGTTGGCTCGCTGGGCACACACAACGCCCTCGGAGTCGCACGTGCGCATGATGCAGCTTTTCTGCTCGCCTCGACTTCCGAAATCTACGGCGATCCCGAAATCCATCCGCAGCACGAAGAGTACTTCGGCCACGTGAACCCTGTAGGACCCCGCTCCGTGTACGACGAGGCGAAGCGATTCGCAGAGGCCATTACGATGGCCTACCATCGCAAACATGGCGTGCGCACACACATCGCCCGTATCTTCAACACTTTCGGTCCGCGAATGCGTCTCGACGACGGACGCGCCGTACCCAACTTCATCGGTCAAGCGCTGCAGCAAAAACCGCTCACGGTGTACGGGGATGGTAAACAGACGCGCAGCTTTTGCTACGTCAGCGATACCGTCAAAGCCTTGTATCGGCTACTTCACAGCGACTACAATCTGCCGGTCAACATCGGAAATCCTGTCGAAATCACAATCATGCAGTTGGCAGAATTAATCAACCGCATGACGGAAAACCAGGCGGGGATCGATATTCTGCCAGATTCACGCGCACCGGCCGATCCGCAGCGTCGCCAGCCGGACATCTCACGCGCCCGGGAGATCCTCGATTGGAACCCACAGGTAGAAATCGAAGTCGGGCTGAAATGGACGATTAATGATTTTCAAGGTCGCATATGAACGCTAACTCAAGAAGACGCCGGGAACTCATACGCTTCGTAAAGTTTTCGGTCGTAGGGACGATCGGTGCAGTCGTCGACTTTGGAACCTTCAACCTGCTGAACTCTGTCTTGGGTATGGACAGTCTTCCGTCCAGCGTGTGTTCATTCACGGCGGCGATTATCAGTAATTTCATTTGGAATCGCTATTGGACCTATCCGGATTCACGCTCCAAACCCATCCCTCAGCAGGCTTCGCAATTCTTCGGCGTAAATCTTATCGGCTTGATGATTCGGACCCCCATATTCGTTTTTTCGGAGGGTCCCATGACCCGCCTCGCAGAATGGCTGCACGCCAACGTTCCCCCGGCATTTCCGCCCGGTGAGGCATCTTTTCTACCGATCGAGAGCACCGTTCTGGGAAGCAATCTGGCACTCGCTATGGCTGTCATCGTCGTCCTGTTCTGGAATTTCACGGTCAACCGCATTTGGACGTACTCGGATGTCTCCTAGAAAGCGATGCACCATCCTCCCTGGATGATACCCAGCTCGGAATCTTGACCGAGGTTTGATGCTCGGGATGTATGAACTTACGATGTAATTACAAAACCTTTCGTACATTATCATGCACTTGTATAATGGATCACACCTCAACGGAGCTGGACAACTGATGACCCAGAAATTGAGAAAACCAATCCCGATTTACACAACCCCTGGAGATTGGTCCGCCTTACTCGTTTTCCCGTATATCTACAACACGCTTGGTGAATGGATCGGTTGGGTTACACCGAATAAAGAGGTTTTCGACGTCAACGGCGTATACATCGGGTGGCTGACGAAAGACCCCCGCATTCTCACCAAACGTATACCACAAGGTCCGCTCGTTCGAAAAATTCCTCCCGCGAAACCCCAACGCATTCGACCGCCCGCTACTGTCCCGCTCCCGCCAATGATGTCCGATCTTCCGTTCGAAATCATCGATGTTCTCGACGAAGTTCCGGAGCGTCTGCACACGACGGACGCCGCAGGACATCGGGAGGATATGGATTAACCGAATGCCGCACGCCGAAATCGAAGCCAAACCCGTGAGCGCCTCCAGGGTTGTTCTCAGTCAACTCATGCAACCAGGACAAGCCAACTCTCGAGGTGACGTACACGGAGGCTGGATCATGAAGTTGGTCGATGAAGCGGGCGCCCTGGCAGCCATGCGCCATGCACAGTGCAGGGTCGTCACAGTCGCCATCGACCAAATGCACTTCCTCGAACCGATCAGCATCGGCGATTTGGTCATACTGGAAGCTGAAGTATCCTATGTCGGTCGAACCTCCGTCGAGACCCGCGTACGGGTACACGCCGAGAATCCCGTGACCGGCCAAAGGACGCACACCAACACGGGTTTCCTGGTTTATGTTGCTCTCGACGAGGCGCGCCATCCGAAGCTCGTCCCCCAATTGATTACAGAGACGGAAGACGAAAAGCGACTTTTCGCCGGGGGAAAACGCCGTCAAGCCCATCGACTTGCCCAGCGAAAACAAGATATACGCGAAGGCGCCTGATGACGACCAATGTAAAATCCCTCAACGATTTAATCGAATTGGCGAGTGCAAAACGGTTCCTCGACGTAGAACCGGCGGAAGAAATGGGGTTGGCGGAGCCGCTGGTTTTTCCGTATCTATCCATTGTGGGACAGCAGGACATGAAAGTCGCTCTACTTCTCGCCCTGATCAACCCACACATAGGCGGTGTGTTGCTTATCGGACCCAGGGGTACAGGCAAGACGACGGCCGTCCGAAGTCTGACCGATTTGATGCCGGTTGTTCAGCGCAGCCGCTGCGAATACGGATGTATGCCCGATGATATCGAAACCAGCGGCATCGACTCGGTTTGTCCGAACTGCGCACAGCGCTATGCGCAGGGTGAATCCCTGACATACACGGACCAGGTGCGCCTGTTCGAACTTCCCCTCAACTCCGGGTTGGAAGACGTGGTTGGTGGAATTGACGAACGCGCCGCTGTTCACCAGAGACTGCGTTTGCGCCGTGGCATCCTCGCCCGCGCGGATCAGAATGTACTTTACGTTGATGAAATCAACTTGCTCGGCGACGACATCATCGATGCCATCCTCGATGCTGCCGCTCAAGGCACCTATTCGGTCCATCGCGGTGCACTCGTGGCAACCTACCGCGCCAGATTCGTACTCATCGGTTCAATGAACCCTGAGGAAGGACGATTGCGCCCGCAAATTCTGGATCGTTTCGGACTGCGCGTAATCGTGCGCGGGCTGGAACACCGCAGCGATCGCCTGGAGGCCTATCGGCGCACGATGGCCTTCCGCAACAACCCTCGAAAAGTGATCCAGGAGTATACGGAAGCCACGGTATTATTCCGGGACGAATTAGAACTCGCCCGAGAACGCCTACCACAAGTGACGCTCACAAAACAATCAGAGACTCTGGGACTGAAATTGATTAAGGAGTTGGGAGTGGATTCCTTGCGTGCGGAAATTACACTCTTCGAGGCCGCAAGAGCCTACGCGATCGCCGATGGGAGGGAACACGCCAATCCGCAGGACATACGAACCGTCGCACCGACGAGTTTGCGTTTGCGTCGTTCGCAGTTCATGCAAGATTACATTTCTTCCGTCTCCAAAGAAGAAGCGGAAATCCACGAGTTGTTAAAAACGAAGAAACGTTCCCCTGAGAAGAAAAGTCAAAGAAAATAAATTTTCGTAGGCAATCTCCCCCCGAGTGAAGAACAGTACGGATAGAAAACGAAATAGGCCGGATTTACGCCGGCCTATTCTTTGCGATGTTCCTCAACACTTATTTCAGCTTGGCTTCGATGTACTCTACGGCCTCGCCGACAGTCGTGATACTCTGAGCATCCTCATCGGAAATCTCGCCGCCGAATTTTTCTTCAAACGCCATAATCAATTCGACGAGGTCGAGCGAGTCTGCCTCGAGATCTTCGCGAAATCTCGCTTCCTGTTTTACTTTGGATTCATCGATTCCGAGTAACTCTACAATAATTGCTTTTACGTCTTCAAAAGTGTCGGACATCAGGAGCCTCCTTGATTCTATGCTCACCTATGAGGATAATGGGGATTGTAAAACAGTCACGTCAGGTATACAAGCCCTATTTTTCAGATATACTCAACCTTAAAGTGCGCTGGATTTTGCAAGCGCTCACAACCTAGGAACACTTTGATATGACCAAAGTTACGCCGACTTCAATACGCAAATCGGATCACATTCGGATCAACCTCGAGCAGGACACACAATCGGGTCTTACCACCAATCTGGAGCGCTACCACTTTGCACACAACGCCGTTCCCGAGCTGAACCTCGACGAGATCGCCACGTCGATGATGTTTCTTGGAAAGCAACTGGCCTACCCGCTTCTGATCTCATCTATGACCGGAGGCACACCGCGAGCAACCGAAATCAACACCGCCCTCGCCGAAGCTGCACAGGAACACGGCATCGCCATTGGGTTGGGATCGCAGCGTGCCGCGATCGAGGATCCCAAACTTGCGAATACCTATTACGTCCGGAAGAGCGCGCCGGACATCGTCGTTTTAGCCAACCTCGGCGCAGTACAACTGAATTACGGCTATGGAATCGATGAATGTCGCCGCGCCGTCGATATGGCGGAAGCGGACGGGCTGATCTTGCACCTCAATGCCTTGCAGGAAGCCTTACAACCGAACGGGGATGTCCGATTCTCCGGCTTGTTGAAGCGCATCGAAGATGTCTGCCAGAAACTCGAAGTGCCAGTTATTGCCAAGGAAGTCGGCTGGGGGATTTCAGCCGAGGCCGCCAGGAGACTCGTCGATGCGGGAGTCTACGCCATCGATGTGGCCGGAGCCGGCGGTACCTCGTGGTCGCAAGTGGAGCGCCATCGCGCCGAAACGAAATCCCAAGAAACGCAGGCGGCGATTTTTAAAGCGTGGGGAATACCAACCGCCGATGCGGTCGTCCAGGTGAGTGAGGCGCTGCCCGACGTGCCTTTGATCGCATCGGGCGGCTTGCGATCGGGCATCGATATCGCCAAGTGTATCGCCCTCGGCGCGGACGTGTGCGGCATTGCGGGACCATTTTTACATGCTGCCGCACAATCCACCGAACGTGTATCCGAAACCATTCACCAGTTTGCCAACGAATTGCGTATTTGTATGTTTGCAGCGGGCGCCGCCGACCTGCAAGCCCTCCAAGATATACCCCTGCGAATCGATCCATGAAACCAGGCGATGTAACCCAACAAGAACAGATGCTGGCGGCGATCGAAGAAGACTTGCAGCGGGTCGTCGCAACCCTCGACTCTCCGATGTACTCCGAAATGCATCAGATGATCACCTACCACATGGGCTGGATGAATGCGCCCCATGCCCGAGGAAAACGGGTACGTCCATTGTTGACCCTGCTATCCTGTGCGAGCGTAGAAGGAATCTGGCAGACAGCCCTTCCAGCCGCATCGGCCATCGAGCTGCTGCACAATTTCTCCCTGATTCACGATGATATCGAGGATCAAAGCGAGCTGCGTCGAGGGCGACCTACGCTGTGGTCGAAATGGGGAATAGAACAAGCGATCAACACCGGTGACGCTGTATTCACACTCGCGCACCTTTCAATGCTGCGCTTGAGGGAGAAACTGGCGTCAGTCGACTCTATTCTGCATCTTCTGCAGCAATTCGATCGTGCGTGCTTATCACTGACGCAGGGACAACATCTCGATATCGCCTTCGAGACTCGAACCGCCGTCAGCAGCAGCGATTACCTGAGCATGATTGAAGGTAAAACGGCAGCGTTATTGGCCGCTTCCACCGCCATCGGCGCACAAATCGGCGCAGCGGAAGAAGAACGGGTGGAGCATTACCGGAGATTCGGCCAGCACCTGGGCCTGGCCTTTCAAATTCTCGACGACGTGTTGGGAATCTGGGGGGAACCGGCGCGCACCGGCAAATCACAAGAGGACGACATTCGATCCCGCAAGAAAACACTGCCCGTCTTGTACGCCATGGAAGCATCACCGGACATTGCCGAACTATGGGCCCAGAATGGTGATCTGGATAACACTGCGGACATTATCGATGCGCTCGAACAAGCCGGAGCGCGGGGATATTCATATCTTCAGGCAAAGGAACACACCCAACTGGCGCTTGCCGCCCTAGAAGCCGGATTACCCGCCGGGCCGGCTGCTGAGGCACTTCGCAACCTGACGCGTGAATTATTGTCACGCGACCAGTGAATAATCAATCCGAACCAACGCACCACTAGCTCGTTAGTCCTTCCGCACGTTGCACGTCTAAGCTCTCATGCTATAATTTCCGAATAATAGGGGTAGCGAGGTAGATGCGGAAAAGTACAAAAGCGCTCGAGGGACAAACGGAACATCTCGAACGCATACAGCCTGGCACGACACTCCAAGATCGCTATTTGATTCTTGGATTGCTTGGCGCGGGTGGTATGAGTAACGTCTATAAAGGGCGAGATCTCCATTTTCCGAACGTCCAAAAGCTCGTCGCCATCAAGGAAATGACCAGCATGGTCACAGATCAGACCATGCATGAAATGATCGTCACAAACTTCGAACGAGAAGCGGATCTACTGGCTACGCTGTCGCACCCTGCAATCCCTCGAATTTACGACTACTTTATCCATAACAACAGCTTGTATCTGGTGATGGAATTCATCGATGGCCTGGATTTAGAAGCCTTACTCGCTGAAAGCGAAGATTTTCTATCGGAACAACAAGTTGTTGAATGGGCCATCGAACTGTGTGATGTACTCAGCTATCTGCACCACCACCAGCCGGAACCTGTAGTCTTTCGTGACATGAAACCCTCCAACATAATGATCGACCAGCACGGCCACATCCGGCTGATCGATTTCGGCATCGCCAGGGTGTTTCAACCCGGTCAGAAGGGAACCATGATCGGGACCGAAGGATATTCTCCACCAGAACAGTATCGAGGCGAGGCCTCACCGCCCGGCGACATCTACGCGCTTGGCGCAACGCTGCACCATTTATTGACCAGACGCGATCCCCGCATCGAGCCTCCGTTTTCGTTCGCGGAACGACCGATTCGCGAGATCAATGCGGATGTCTCTCCCGAACTCGAAGCCGTAATCAATGCGTCGCTCGCATACGATCCCAAGAGTCGCTATCCCAGTGCGGAACAAATGAAGCAGGCCTTGATGGGCGTCGTGCAAGAGACCGGTATTCTGGTGAAACCGCGCACGGCTGCCATTGTTAGTACGGGAGATTCCGTCGAACCGATTTGGACGTTCGAATGCGAGGATGAAATTCGCGGAACGCCCCTCATCCATGACGGGACGTTATATATCGGTTGTTACGATAACAATTTATATGCCTTGAACGCTGAAACCGGTGATTTCCTCTGGAAGTATGCTGCAGAAGGAGGCATCACTGGAAAACCGGCCATCGAATCTGACGTGATCTTCATCGGTTCCGAAGACAATTGCTTGCACGCCATTTCAGCTGAGCACGGCAAACTCGTCTGGATGTACTACGCCGAAGGACCCATCCGCTCATCCCCGGCCGTTTCGGACGGTCATGTTTTCTTCGGCGCAGATGACAGCCGCATACACGTGGTCAATATGATTACCGGTCGGAGAGCCTGGCGGGAGAACACAAGCGGCCCCATCTGGTCCTCTCCAGCCGTCCATCAAGAGCGCGTGTACTTTGGATGTGAGAGCGGTGATTTTTACTGCTACGATTTTCGCGGTGAGCAAAAATGGCGTAAGAAAATTAAAAGAGCGGTCACCTCATCTCCGGCCATCGCCAACGGAATGGTCTTTTTCGGTTCGAAAGATTGGACGCTCTACGCGCTCGAAATCGAAAACGGTTGGCAGGTTTGGCGCTTCAGGATGGGAGGGCCTACGATCTCATCCCCCGCCTACGCGGACGGAAAAATATTTATCGGCTGTGGCGATAACAACATTTACGCCATCCAGGCTAAACATGCCCGCGAGGCTTGGCGTTTTACCACGGAGCATCAAGTCACAGGATCGCCGATCGCGCATGAAGATTCGATCTACTGCGGATCCGTTGATGGCTCACTCTATTGTTTAGAATTTCGTTCCGGACGCTTGCGCTGGCGCTTCGACACCGGCAGCGCGATCACAGGTACTCCAGCAATTGCGAATAACAAAGTGTACATCGGATCGACCGACCATAAAATTTACGCGTTGCTGCTTGTGTAATACATACTGGCTAGACAGGACAACATAGCGGATGCAATTCCTAAAAAAGACCCTCAAGCGACTATTTGGAAATCTCGGACGCTCCGACACAACGACAGCCGCAGCATCAGCAAGGTATGGTGCTTCTGCGTCAACTGCATGGTCATTAACCTGCGAGCAATCGATTCAGGTCGGCACGGGCCACTCCACCGGTGTTGTGCGTTCACACAACGAAGATGCGCTTTTCGTTTTAACTGGAAATGCATTCGGCGATGATCCGCTCGATGGATTTGGACTTTTTCTCGTCGCGGATGGCATGGGCGGGCATCGAGCAGGTGAAGTCGCCAGTGCCGTTTCCGTACGAACTGTCGCTAAAAGGCTGACAGAAGATACGATTATTGATTTATTGGCACATGAACCTCAAAATGACACCAATGCCATTCAAGAAATTCTACGTCTTGCGCTTCAGGATGCAAATCAAGCCGTGGTAAATAAGGTGCCCGGAGGCGGAACGACATTAACGGCCGCACTCGTTCTCGACGGCCAGATGGTCATCGGGCACGTCGGCGACAGTCGTGCATACGTGATCGAAAACGATTCGATGAAAGCGATCACTCGAGATCATTCGCTCGTGGAACGCCTGCGGGAACTCGGACAGCTCACAGAAGAGGAAGCAGCCGTACACCCACAGCGCAATGTGCTCTACCGGGCAATCGGCCAGGGAGCGAACCTCGAAATCGACACATTAACCCATCCCGTTCCGAAGGGTGGTTTTTTACTCCTCTGCTCGGATGGTCTGTGGGGAGAGGTTCCCGAAGATGTGATCTATCGCATTATTTCCGGTTCCAACCATCCACAGGAAGCTTGCGAAGCCTTGGTCCGAGCTGCCAATGCTGCAGGCGGACCGGACAATATCACAGCAGTGTTGGTGCAATTTCCGAAGGATTAAAAGGGGCGCATCAGTGTCTAGTGAGAGGGATTACTACTCAATCCTCGGGGTGCCGAGAAACGCCACGCTAACCCAGATTAAACATGCGTACCGGCAAGCCGCATCCCGCCTTCATCCGGATAAGAACGTCGCGCCGGGTGAAACAGAGCTGTTCCTAGACGTCAGCCGCGCCTACGAAGTTCTCAGCGACGCGGAACAAAGAGCTGCCTACGACGAAGAATTGCAGAGCTTGGAAGAGAAACTCGTTGAGGAATCAATTTTCCGCTGCACCATCACCCACAGTCGATCTCAAATCCTGCGACTGGACGAACCCCAGGTACATTACGTACTGATGGATATCGAGACCTCCGCAGACCTGCCGGCGACTCGCCCACCAGTCAATATGGCCATCGTTGTCGACCAATCCACGTCGATGCGCGGTCAACGCCTGGATCGTGTTCGTGCTGCGACGCTTACCATCCTGAACGACATGCAACCTGAAGACGATGTTTCCATTATTTCGTTTAGCGATCGCGCCGAAGTCATCATCTCTCCGGAACAGGCAAAGGATCTTAAAACTGCGCGTGCCCGCCTAAGCCTGCTGCAAGCGGGTGGCGGTACGGAGATCGCGCAGGGCATGGAAGCGGGCCTGGCGGAAATCGAAAACAATCTGCGTAAAGAAGCCGTCAACCAGATGGTTCTGCTCACCGATGGCCGCACGTACGGCGATGAAGATGAATGTATCGCGCTGGCGACAAAGGCGGCCTCACAAGGGATATCGATCAATTGTATTGGAATCGGATCCGACTGGAGCGACCGCTTGCTGGACGATCTGGCCACTCGCAGTGGCGGGAGCGTCGTTTTTCTCAACTCGCCCAAAGCCGTCCAGGATCTGCTTGAAGAAATCTTCACCTCCCTCGGCATGGTCGTTGCCAGCCGTATGCGTATCGAAGGCGCGATTGGGCAACAGGTCGATTTACGTTCGGCATTCCGCATCCAACCCAATCCCATGCCGCTTGGGGACGTTCTGCCAATGTCATTGGGACACCTAATGCGGGATACACAAATCCGTGTGATTCTAGAGCTGGTGGTACACCCAATCGGAGACGTGCAGACATTACGGCTTACACACATGAACATTACCGGAGACATTCTATCCGGTGAGTCGGAGACGACCTCCCTGCCGGTTAACTTGCAGATCCCCGTCTCCCGGGATCCGGACCTGGAACCCCCGCCCGACACGATCGTTGATGCGTTGAATCTGATCGCCTTATATCGCATGCAGGAGATGGCGCGCCACGAATCCGAATTGGGTCAATCGGTGCAAGCTGCAAAACGGTTGGAAAACTTGGCCACTCATCTGATCGCCTCCGGAGAGCGAGATCTGGCGAAAGCAGCTTTGAGTGAAGCCGTTCGGCTTTCCCGCACCGAACGCATATCCAGTGAGGGTGAGAAAATCTTAAAGTACGGCACCCGTGCGTTGCTCTTACCACCCTCCGAGAAGATGAGGCAATGATCGAATGCCCCTCCTGTAAGCACCAGCATTTTGTCGGTACACTATACTGCAGCGAATGCGGGACGAGGCTCGCCCCTTCAAACCCTGCACCGACAATGACCGGAGCGAGGCATCAAGCGATCGAAGATCCAGCTGTAACCAAGCCACATATTCCCGAAGGACCGGAACTGCACACTGGCGCGCTGATGGGATTGCGGGTTCTATCCACTGGCGACGTGGTCTCACTTCTGGGGAGGTCCAACTATACGCTCGGTCGTTCGATAAAGGAGCAAGCTGTCGTCCCCGATATCGATTTGGCCAACTATGAAGCTTACGATTACGGCGTGTCCCGGTTGCACGCAGAAATGAAAATTGAGAAAGATGGTGTGTATGTCATCGATCTCGAAAGTGCAAACGGCACATTGATCAATGGACAGCGGCTGGAGTCACTCAAACCGACTCCCCTGCTCCATGGAGATGTTCTCCAACTCGGGCGGATGCAGCTGCAACTCATTTCAAGGTACCACAGGTAGAGGTGAAGAATGCCCATAAGTGTTCTGGTTCATTTGAGTGGTGAAGATCCCGTACTCGGCGAAATCGAAGAACTTCCCAGTACGACGGATACTACCATCATCGTTAATAACCCGCGCAAACGCGACGAGAAAGATTTACCTTACCTCGCTGAAACGGTCGTGAGTGTTATGTGGCCGATGCACCGCATCAACTTCATTGAAATCCTGCCCACACGCGAGGAAGAAGATCTGATCGGTTTCGTGCGAGAGTGAGCGCGCATGACTGACGATCCCTCACGACGGCGGCGAATCCTGGTCGTCGATGACGAACCTCGAATGATCCGGGTCATTCGTATGAATCTCGAACATGATGGCTTTGAAGTACACGAAGCGCCTTCCGGCACAAAGGCGCTCGATAAATTGCGCGATCAGATCCCGGATCTCGTGATACTGGACGTGATGATGCCGGACCTGGACGGGTTCGAGACTCTGCGTTTGATCCGCGAAATTTCCACCGTCCCCGTCATCATGTTGACAGCAAAAGGGGAAGAGGACGATCGTGTGCGTGGTCTCGAATTGGGCGCAGATGATTACATCACGAAACCCTTCAGTCCCCGTGAGCTGGTCAGTCGAGTGCGTGCTGTGCTGCGTCGGACCGAGATGCCCAGCACGCCCACGCATGAAGTAATCGAAGTCGATGATCGTTTGAAATTGGATTTCGACCGGCGAGAAGTGTGGGTGGACGGAGAACTTGTCAACCTGAGACCAACCGAATATCGACTTCTCTACCACCTGGTGCAGAATTCAGGTTGGGTCGTTCCCCACGAACAACTGTTAGCCAAGGTCTGGGGCTACGAATACCGGGACGAGACTCACTACCTGCGTCTTTATATCAACTACTTGCGCAAGAAGCTGGAAAAAGATCCTTCGAATCCAAAATACATCCTCACCGAACGCAGCGTAGGCTATCGCTTCGTCGACTATAAAAGAGACTCAGATTCGTAGGTCCCGAAAAACCCCTCGACCTGAAACGCGAACCCATCGCCTATCAGGATCGGCTTGTTATCCCTTATTGACTCGGGTAGAATCTGACTGAAAGGGGAATGAAGATTTGTGACGCGTCAAAGAATACTCGTTGTCGATGACCACGAAGTCGTACGACTGGGACTACGCGCGCTGCTCGATGAGCATCCGAATTTCGAAGTCGTCGCAGAAGCCGCAACGGCCCGCGAGGCGATTGAGAAGACAGAATCTTATAAGCCGGATGTGGTCGTAATGGACATCCGCCTGAAAGGCGGTTCTGGAATCGAAGCCTGCCAGGAAATCATATCTTCCTCCCCGGATGTCAAAGTCATCATGCTGACGTCGTACGCCGAAGACGAGATGCTGTTTTCCGCCATCCGTGCCGGAGCCGCCGGATACGTTCTCAAACAGATCGGGGGAGACGACCTCGTGCGGGCGATCGAAGCGGTAGGACGTGGTGAGGCACTGCTTGATCCCACCGTCACCCAACGGGTTTTTCAAGAGGTCCGGAAAGCTGCGCGTGAAGAAGAGGCTTCCGCGTTTGCCGAGCTGACCCAGCAGGAGATGCACGTATTACAGCTCGTTTCGGAAGGACGTACCAATCGCCAGATCGCGGAAATGCTCTACCTGGGGGAAGGAACGGTACGAAACTACGTCAGCAGCATCCTTTCCAAACTCAACGTACGCAATCGAGCGGAAGCTGCTGCGTATGCCGTGGAACACAATCTCAAGGATTATCTCTGAGGCACGACGAGTTTACCCCGCTAGACCGGAATTGAACTCATTCGGCATCGTTAACTCAATGTTCTGGCAACCCCTGCTCGCCGAAGTAGAGCGCATCGTAATCATGCGCGTGCTCGTAGACCAAGCCAGAAATCCAATCCTGGACGGCGTGCTCCAATTCATCCACCAGTACCAGACTGCCGGCCAATCGAGAGACCTTGTCTCCTGTCTCGGTGCAAATTTCTTCGACCAATACGGCCCGATTCTGGCCTAATCTCAGGGCTGCAGTTTGCGCTTCCTGAGCGAGATCTTGATCCCGCCACCAAGATTCGAGGTCACTCGTGAAAATCACGTCCGGCAAGCGGACTCCGAAATCCGAAAGCGCGCGCTTGAAATCCTGACGAATGTCCAAACTCTCGCGATTCAACTGCGACTTCAATGTACGGATGATGTGCTGCAAATCTCGCAACACGAACAGGGCCGTAGGTCCAGCCATGACCAATTCATGAAGCAATTCGTTGATGGGAGATAAATCACCATCATGGACACACGAAGTGATTAACAATTCCGCTTCCATGCAAATATACGATTGTTCTGCCAACCGGAGAAGATTATCAAGCTTGCGGCTCATTACCGGTTATCCTCTGTCGACTCTTTGGGAGAAAGCGCCTTCAAGTAATCCCACGAGTAAATCCCATACGCATGTCCATCATCCCAGATCAAGCGGAGTGCGTAATTGCCGACCTGCTCGATGCTGCGAATGTCAAGCGACACATCGTGCGGCAATGGCCAATCGAGATCATTCGGCGATACGCCAGCATCGCGCTCTTCGCCCCTTAGCCGGCATTCGGCGCACGGGCATGCTGCCCGCAAGCCAGCGAGCGGGTATTCCACCCGCTGCCCATCCTCCCACTCAATCGCGAGTACGGCCTCAGAGCGCAGCACAGTGATGCTTTTCGGTGTGGAACTCATTCAGCCTCCATCAAGCAGATACGAGGGCTCGCGTTCGAAGATTTTCTACGGCCGTCATTTAAGGATTCTCCATCCCGCGCAGGTAGTTCTCCACCGCCCAACCAGATTTCGAGCTGTCATAGGGATTGACGAGGAACCACCAGATATACCCGTCTTGTTCTTCAGGTCCACCTTCGACCTGGAAAACGTCATTTTCGTACGCCAGGAATTCGATTTCACTCGATAACCCCGGCTGCGTTCGAATTCTGAGCCGGTCGCCGTCCGTGCCGGCAACGATGACCCATGCCCCGACGTCGATGTCCACATCTGCTGAAGGGGGTAATGTGGGAGATTGTGTGGCCGTCGACGCTTGCGTAGCCTGGGAGGTTGGATTGGGTGGTGTATCGCTCGGGATAGCCACTACGGTCAGACCTGGCAGTACAGATACCTGACTCATGTGCGAAACCCGTGAAAAATAACCCTGGATCAGTGCAACAATGAAAACAAGCACGCCCAAGCCAATCCCCAATACGAGCCAGCGCAGATTTCGCTGCAGATAATTTCTAAATTCGAGGAGATAGCGATTTTGCATCGGAGACTACGCCTCGCCAATGGATGAAAACAACTGCCCAGAGTCTGGTTCCGGCCTCGGCTGAGCACGATTATAACCCGATCGGAATGCTGCGCCACGATGGTTGCCGAAAATGTACAGCATGATTAGAATTCCCTGCGGGAGAAACAATGGTCAATCGCTTTGGAGCACCACTGGGAGGAAGGTACGAAATTATCGGCTCACTCGGGCGCGGCGGCATGGCCGAAGTCTACCGCGCTCGTGATTTAAGCCTCCAACGAGAAGTCGCCATCAAGCTGCTGCGTGAAAATCTCACCGCCGATCCCGCCTTTCAGGCAAGCTTCCTGCAAGAGGCACGGGCTGCCGCCAACTTGGCCCATCCCAACATTGTCACGATATTCGATTTCGGCATCGATACAGAGCGATACTTCATCGTGCTGGAATTGGTTCCCGGTACGGATTTAAAAACACTAATACGACGAAGAGGCTGCCTGCCCATTCCGGAAGCAGTGGACTTGATGATTCAAATCTGCGCTGGAGTTGGCTATGCGCATCGTGCTGGTCTCATCCATTGCGATCTCAAACCACAGAATGTGCTGGTTGGCAGTGATGGTGTGGCGAAAATAACCGACTTTGGCATTGCCCGAGCCTTTGCCTCCATTCAGCCCGACGAACAGAGCGAAATCGTTTGGGGAAGCCCATTATATTTTGCCCCCGAGCAGGCCGCCGGCCGTCCTCCGACGTTCGCCTCCGACGTGTATGCACTCGGAATCACTTTCTTTGAAATCCTGGCCGGCAGCACTCCCTTCAAAGCGGATGATGCCGGTGAACTTGCCCTGCTGCACCAGACTGCGAAACCGCCGCGTCTGCGCCAGTTCCGGCAGGATGTCCCTGAAGTCCTCGAGCAAATAATCGTAAAAGTGCTCTCAAAAGAACCGTCCGCCCGCTACCGCACGGCAGATCAATTCGGCCGTGTATTAATGACCTACGCCGAACAGCTACAATCGCTTCCAGTACGTTCCTACCAAATGCCGCCTCCGGCCGAAAATGACCCTGAGGCATCCACTTCAGATATGGCGCTTCATTCACCAGTACCTATTGATTGGGCTGCAGTTGTCCTCGCCCTTCTCGCTTTTATCGCCGTTGGCGGGTTGATACCACTCTGGTTGTGGGTTTGTTTGCTGTATCCTTCTTGTCCGCTCCGTTCTCCTTAGGTTCAGACCCTCGATCACACATTAAGACTGGGGAACTCATCGTCAATTTCTTCGTCACGTACGCCGTGCGCATCCACGCAGGATATGATAGATGATATAATTCGGAAGACTTGGGTTTGTATCTGTTCGCGTTGTTTTTTTAGGAGGTTAATGTGAATGCTCCCCGAAGCAGGAATTCTGTTTTTTTTATTCTCCTGCTGCTGAGTATTGTGGTATTGCTATTCTTCATGCGAGATAGCGCCAGCCAGCCTGAGCGCTTGTCGTTCAACGAACTGGTAGACAAAATCAAGGCCGGTGAGGTTTCCCGCATTGTTGTCAACGACAATGATATCGATGTGGAATACAACCAGCCGGGAAAGACAGCCGTTACTCGCAAGGAACCCACGAAAACACTCGTGGGACAGTTAATCGACTTCGGGCTCACGCCCGAATACCTGGCGCAGAATCCCTTCGAACTTGAAATCAAAGAGCCGAGTGATTTGAACACAATCCTCAGTTTAATAACGTACATCCTGCCTGCGCTGCTAGTTGTAGGGTTGATCTGGTTTATGCTGCGCCAAGCGCAGGGCAGCAACAACCAGGCAATTTCGTTTGGCAAGAGCCGTGCGCGTATGTTCACTGGTGATCAACCAACGATCACTTTCGAGGACGTTGCGGGTGTCGAGGAAGCCAAGGAAGAACTCCAGGAGATTGTAGAATTCCTCAAGGAACCCGAAAAATTTATAACGCTTGGCGCACGCATCCCCAAAGGCGTGCTCCTGATTGGTGCCCCGGGCACCGGGAAAACCATGATGGCGAAAGCGGTTTCCGGCGAAGCGGGCGTACCTTTCTTCTCGATCTCGGGTTCTGAATTCGTTGAAATGTTCGTCGGCGTAGGCGCCAGCCGGGTGCGCGATCTCTTCGATCAAGCCAAGCGACACTCCCCGTGCATCGTCTTCGTCGATGAGATCGACGCAGTCGGACGCCACCGCGGCGCGGGTCTCGGCGGCAGCCACGATGAACGAGAGCAAACGTTAAATCAGATGTTAGTCGAAATGGACGGCTTCGACACCGACACCAACGTCATTATCATGGCGGCGACCAATCGGCCAGACATTCTGGATCCCGCCCTGCTCCGCCCTGGAAGGTTCGACCGGCGTGTCGTTCTCGACCGACCGGACATGCGTGGACGCGAGGCGATACTCAAGGTCCATACAAAAGGAAAGCCGTTGGAAGTCGACGTCGATCTCAGCATTATCGCCAAATCCACACCCGGCTTCGTTGGTGCCGACCTCGAGAACCTGGTCAACGAAGCTGCGATTCTAGCCGCCCGAAGAGATAAGCGCACGATCGGACAAACTGAATTCGAAGAGTCGATCGAACGCGTCATTGCCGGCCCGGAAAGAAAGAGCCGCATCATCAGCGAGGAAGAAAAACGAATCGTCGCTTATCACGAGGCGGGACACGCAATCATCGCCCACGTCATTCCGGAGGCGGATCCCGTGCACAAGGTGAGTATCATCGCAAGAGGCATGATGGGCGGGTATACTATGGCCCTGCCGGAAGAAGACCGTATGCTTACGTCGAGGAACAAGATGAAGGCAGATCTCGCCTTCGGGCTCGGTGGACGTGCAGCGGAGGAAATCGTCTTCAACGACATCACTTCCGGGGCTTCCAACGATCTGGAGCGAGTGACCAAGATGGCCCGCGCGATGGTTACCCGTCTGGGAATGAGCGATTCACTTGGCCCGATGGTCTATGGCCAGAAAGATGAATTGGTATTCCTCGGCCGCGAAATCGGCGAGCAACGAGATTACTCCGAAAACGTAGCCGAATTGATTGATGACGAAGTACGGCTATTAGTTAAAGAGGCGCATAATCGTGCGCTCGAAATACTTACCCAATACCGTGATCAGCTTGAAGCCATCGCCCAACAGCTAATCGAAGTGGAAACACTCGACCGGGATGAATTTTCCAAATTATTCGCAGAGCCAGTTCAACCGAAGAACAGCGGAACCCCCGTTCCTCTGCCCACTGCGGGTGATTAGAAAGTCCATCGCGGCACACGAAATTGAAGGGCTGTCCGATGATCAAAACGGACAGCCCTTTTCGTTTATCGTTATGTATCCGGCAATAACTGCACAGACGTCCTGGTTATGCTTCGTTCTCACTTTCTCGGTGTTGGCGTACCAACTCCCTGCGCAGGATTTTCCCGACCGTCGTTTTGGGCAGCTCGTCCCGAAATTCGATTTGCGTAGGCACTTTATAGGCCGCCATTCTCTCCTTGCACCAAGCTCGAATTTCATCCACCGAAGCCGTCTCACCGGGTTTGAGCACAACCCAAGCCTTGACGGTCTCTCCTCGATAGGCGTCCGGTACACCCGCCACGCCAACTTCCAACACGCCCGGATGCTCTGAGATGACCTCTTCTACCTCACGCGGCCACACCTGATACCCACTCGGTTTAATCAGCTCCTTTTTACGGTCGACGATGTAAAAATATCCATCCTCGTCCATACGCGCAATGTCACCAGTATACAACCAACCATCTCGCAGTACGTTCGCCGTCTCGGTGGGCATTTTGTGATAGCCCTTCATGACCTGGGGTCCATGGATCACCAACTCCCCGACCTCACCAGGACCGAGCACCGTCGTCTCATCATCGAGGGAAATGATGCGCGCTTCAACGTCGGGCAGCGGCAATCCGATCGAACCTTCCTTGTTCAGTCCGAATAGTGGATTGCAATGCGTTGCCGTCGGCGCCTCCGAGAGACCATAACCTTCAACCAATTTGCCGCCGGTTTGTTTCTCGAAAAGCGTCTTGGTCTCGCGCATTAAAGGCGCCGATCCCGAAATGCACGCCTGGATCGAGCTCACGTCCGTCTTGCCTGCTTGCACATCCGGATGATTGTTAATGGCGTTGTACATCGCCGGAACGGCCGGATAGATCGTAGGCTTGTACTTGGAAATCAAAGCGAGTATCTCATCGGTGTCTCGCGGATCGGGCTGGATCACCAACGTGGCGCCCGATGAAATGCCAAAGGTCATGCCGGCGACCAATCCGTAGACGTGAAACATCGGGATCGCCATCAATACGATCTCTTCTCCCATCCTCAAGGTAGGATTGAAAGCCCGGATTTGGAGTGTGTTTGCGATGAGATTGCGGTGTAAAGCGATGGCCGCTTTTGAAACCCCTGTGGTGCCTCCGCTGTATTGAAACAAGGCGATGTCATCCGGACCCACATCCACTTTCGTGGCATCCTCCGGGATATGTTTATCGATCAGATCCCGCATCCACACATCGCCTTCATCAAGTGTGACCCGATGTCCCCCTTTCTTTTCCATGGTCAGCGAAAACAGGACTCGCAGCAGTCCGGGCAGCCCTTCCTTCAAATTGGTTACTACAAGGGTCTTCAGGGTAGTCTGCTCTCGGACGGCTTTGACTTTCTCGTAGTACATACTCACGGTGATCATGATCTCGATGCCAGAATCGTTCACTTGATGCACGATCTCGCGTGCCTTATACAAAGGATTAAAAGCGACGACGACGCCTCCTGCTTTCAGAATGGCGTAAAAAGCGAGCACGAACTGCGGAAGGTTCACCATGAACATGCCCACAGGCGTACCTTTCCTGACGCCAAGATCGGCCAGACCAGCAGCGAGTCGATCTGAAAGTGCGTCCATCTCAGCGTAGGTAATTTGCGCACCCTTGAAAATGGTGCAGGCTCGTTGTGGAAATGCACGTGCCGATTCTGTAAGCATGTTGTGGAGGTTAATCTGTGGATAATCAATCTTCTTTGGTACCCCCTCGTCATAAAACTTAAACCAAGGATGTTCTGTCATTATCACCACTCTCCTTTGATTACGCGCTCGTGAAGAGACGGCTCCGCTATACTCTTTATACAACGGAACTGAACGGACGCAAAATCCGAATGATATAATTACGAAAGTAATCCGATTTCCGTTTTGGAGAATCAATACATCCACATCAAACGTTTACGCATAATCCCACCCGGAGGTGAGCAAGAATGCGAAATCTTTCTGTACCAGGAAAGAATGCAAAACGATATCTCAAACGCGATGAAAATGTGATTTCTCCTTCCTACCCACGTGTTTATCCGTTCATGATGGATCATGGCTCGGGATCCGAAGTCTGGGACGTCGACGGCAATCGCTACGTCGATTTCACCTCGGGCATTGCCGTTTGCTCGACCGGACACAGCCATCCGAAAGTAGTCGAGGCGATCCAAAAACAAGCTGAACTGTATCTACATATTTCTTCGGACTTCTACCACCCGATCTGGATTGAGTTTTCGGAAAAGCTCGCTTCAACAGCTCCGTTCGAGGAAAACGCAAAGATATTCCTGGGAAATTCCGGGACGGAAGCCGTTGAAGCGGCCATTAAACTAGCCCGGTTCCACACAGGTCGTCAGCAGTTCATCGGCTTTTTCGGCGCCTTTCACGGTCGCACGATGGGTTCTTTGGCCTTCACCGCCAGTAAACCCACCTACCGCCACGGATTCTTCCCGCTTTTGAACGGCGTGACGCACGTTCCCTATCCTGATCCATATCGACCGCTGCTCGCATCGACACACGACGATTATGGGGAAACCGTCGTGCAATATATTCGCGACGTGATCTTCCAAAAAGTACTGCCTGCCGAGGACTGCGCAGGTATCCTCGTGGAACCGATCCAGGGCGAAGGCGGTTACGTCGTTCCTACCGATGGATTCTTCCCGGCCCTGCGCCAATTGTGCGATCAACATGGCATCCTGCTCATCGTGGATGAAGTGCAATCTGGCGTCGGCCGGACGGGTAAATGGTGGGCAATCGAGCAGTGGAACGTCGAGCCGGACATCGTATGCACGGCGAAAGGCATCGCCTCCGGTATTCCGCTCGGAGGCATCATCACCAGGGAAAGCGTGATGAACTGGCCCAGCGGCGCCCATGGAAACACCTACGGGGGCAACCCTATTGCATGCGCCGCCGCTTTAGCGACGCTAGAATTGATCGAAAACGGCATGATGCAAAATGCTGCAGAAGTTGGTCAATACACGTTGGACGCACTGGCAGAATTGCAGGCCCATCACCCCAGTATCGGACAAGTGCGGGGCAAAGGCCTAATGATCGGGGTTGAATTCGTCAAGGACCGCGAGACGCGCAAACCGGCGAAATCCCTCCGCCACCGCGTCGAGCAGCACGCTTTCCGCAAAGGCTTGTTGACATTGGGATGTGGCCTAAGCACACTGCGTATTGCCCCGGCACTTAATATCACGACCCAACTGATCGACGAAGGTCTGGAAATACTCGATCACGCCATTCAAGAAGCCGAGCAAGAAGAGTAAAGCTGAATGCTGCCCGACTTTCGAGTCCGCCAACGCGATTACCTGCTCGAGATTTCTCGTGTCATTACGGAAGAACTCGAACTCAATCGTGTGCTCACGCGCATTGTGCGCGTCTCGGCCGAGCTCCTCGCCGGACACGCCGGCCTCATTGCGCTGCGCGACGAAGGTGGTGGTTGGCGAATCGCCTCCTCGTATGGGATCAATGCGGAATTCCTGAAAAATCTCGATCCTCTGATCGCCGACATCCCCAACCAAGGCGATCCCTCGCGTTTCGCCCTTCCAGAAATCAACCGTCGATTACAACGCATCACAGCTGCGACGAGTATGGGCTTGTTAACCGGCGTTGGTTTGCCGATGACTGCCCGTTCGGAGATCGTTGGCGTCATTTTCGTCTTCCGTTCGTACCCGGGTCGTTTTTCCAGTGAGGATCGGAAGCTGTTGCAGGCATTCGCATCGCAGGCCGCTATCGCAACCCACAACGCGAAACTGTACACGGAACTCTCGTCGCAAAAGCAGCACATCGATGCAGTACTCGAATCGTCTGCGGATGGCATCTTCATCCTCGACCCGAGTTTTCGCTTCGTACGTTTTAATCGTGCCTGCGCTCATCTGACCGGATACGAACCCGAGGAGACGATCGGTAAGCCGCACGCTGAGATCATCCGCTGGCTTCGACGCGAGCCCGGCATGTCTTTAGAAGAGGCCGAAGCCGGCGGCTGGCCGCTTTCCGCTCAAGCGGTGCTCTACGTCGAAGGGGATCTAATTAAGAAAAATGATGAAGCAATAAGCGTAGGCATCCGCTATGCCCCTATGCTCTCTCAAGAAGGCAAATTGAGAAGCATCGTCGCAAACGTGCGCGACATCACGAAATTTCGCGAAGCCGAAGAATTGAAAGACACGTTCATTTCAATCATCAGCCATGAACTGCGGACGCCCGTGGCATTGATCAAAGGGTATGTCGGCACGCTGCGAAGAGAAGATGCGGAGTGGGATCCTGACATCGTACGCGATAGTTTAGCGGTGATCGAGGAAGAATCCGATCGGCTTGCTGACCTGATCGACGACTTGCTCGATGCCTCACGGCTTGCAGCCGGTGCCCTTTCCCTGAACTTTGCGGAGATGGAAATCAAGGAATTAGCCGAGAGACTGGCGGACCGCTTTAAAACCCAATCTACGACGCACACGTTTGTGGTCGAGTTTCCTGACGATTTTCCCACTGTTTACGCAGATGAAGACCGATTGACACAGGTTTTTTCCAACCTGCTATCGAATGCCGTCAAGTACTCGCCCGATGGTGGCCAGGTGACGATCAGCGGTCGGGTTCGCAAGGACGAAATCGTGGTCTGCGTGCAAGACATTGGCCCGGGTATTGCGCCGGATGATGTGCCGCATGTATTCGATCGTTTCTATCGGTCGAATGAAGCTTCGCGAAAAACAAAAGGCGCGGGGTTAGGGCTGTTTCTGGCGAAAGCAGTGATCGAAGCTCACAAAGGTCGGATCTGGGTAGATGAAAAAATCAAGCACGGAACAAGAATTTGTTTCGCTCTGCCTCGCTATCACACACAAGAATAGCAATAAAGGACAATAATATTCCATGACCCAAGCAATGACTCAAATCCAATGCCCCAATTGCAGGGCGCCAATCGCAGCCTCCATCGAACAACTCATCGATGTCGGTCAGGACCCGGGCGTTAAAGCCAGATTGCTTTCCGGAAGCATCAACCGCATCAAATGTCCTTCCTGCGGATTCGAAGGTCAAATCGCGACGCCGCTCGTGTATCACGATCCCGAAAAGGAGTTGTTGTTGACGTACATGCCCGTCGAGCTCAACATTCCTAAAGACGAACAAGAACGCGTGGTCGGCAAAATGATCAATCAAATCACGGAGAGTCTGCCGCCAGAACAACGAAAGGCATATCTCTTCCAGCCCCAGACAACGCTCACGATGCAGGGAATGCTGGAACGGATATTGGAAGCAGACGGTATCTCGAAAGAAGAGATCGAGGCGCAGCGTGCTCGTATGCGCCTCTTCGAGGAGTTGATTCAAATTCGTGAAGAAGATCTCGACGATCTCGTCAAAGAACACGACGAGGAAATGGACTCTGCATTTTTCCAGATCGCCGCCATGGCGATTGGTTCGATTACGGATGCAGAAACGAAAAATGCTGTTACCCAGCGGTACGAACAAGCCATTCAAAAAAGTACGTTCGGCCGTAAGATTCAAGCCCAAGAAAATGAATTCAAGCTGGCCATCGAAAGTATTAACGATCTCGGAAAAGACGTTGGCCGCGATGACATCCTGGAGTTGCTGATCCAGGCTCCCAGCGATGATCGCGTCCTTGCCATCGTTAATCTCCTTCGCCCCGTAATGGATTACGGCTTCTTTCAGTTGCTAACGGACCGCATGGAAGCAAGCGAGACACAAGAACAAGAGAAGCTTTCCGCACTCCGCGAGCGCATACTGGAGATCTGTCAAGAGATCGATAAGGTGCAAGAAGCTCGCGCTGCGCAGGCTGCTTCTTTACTACAATCGCTAATACAAGCGGAAGACCTCGATGCCGCCTTAATGAATGCGCTCCCCATCGTGGACGATTATTTCCTGGGGATTCTGCAGGCTAACATCCAAGCAGCAGAAGAAAGGAATAACGCGGAAGCCCTCAAGAAGCTCAACGAGATTCGGGACAAGTTTCAATCCATTGCTGAAGAAACCGTCCCGGAGGAGCTGCGCTTTGCTCAGCAGCTCATCAATATCGAAGACGACGAAGAAGCGCTTGAATATCTCCAGACTTCAATGGAGCAAATTAACGAGCAAGTGTTGTCTGCACTGATGGCAACCGCGGATCGCCTGGCAGAGAACGGGGATCAAGAAAACGCCGATCGCGTGCGCAATCGATACCGACAAGCGCTTAAATTGTCAATGAAGGCGAAGATGAGTGCCGGGGAGAATGACGAAGCGTAACCCACAACCGACTTCGAGCGTACCAGTAGACTCACGACGCTCTCACGAAACCAGACCTCACCTCCCGGAAAGCGTCGGGAAGAGAAATTGCGAGCGTAAAAGCTATTCGATCAGTTCTTTGATCCGGTCCCTGGCATCCATCGCCTGACCGAGCAAGAAACCCAGAATCGTGAGAAAAATAATCGCCCCAAATCCAATCACATCCCCCCATGGAGGCTCGACAAAGTCGGGCACGATAATCAACGCGACTACCCCAATCGTCAACCCCAGGACGAAACCCAAGAATTTGTTCGGCATCTCTCGGATCATCGTACCAATAGAGAAACGTGTCACAGATTTTTTACGACGTGTGGCAATCGAATGCTGAAGATAATTGACTTTCTTTTGGGGATCACGAAGTTGGATTTGTCTGTCGCGAATCCGTTTTAACCGCTCTTGGTCCGAATTTCGAGAACTCATCTAACACCTCCGCTTGTGAGGATTCCAATACACCGATGATGCTCGATGCTTGAAGCCTATTTGTCGGATCCAAACCATTCATCGTGAACAAAATTCGGGCAGTGATCGTTCAAGCTGCGTTCACTTGCCCATGCAATGATCTCTGAATCCTTCGCTGCAGGTGTACACAGCCGCTCCGGGTCAACACGAATTCCCGCTCGTGCCAAATCCAACCGATCTGCGTCGAAGCACGTTCGAACAGTTATGTTGGTATGAGTCCGTCCATCGGTATGATGGGCACATGCGGTATACAGCAATGCATACTCCTCGTCAGAAATGTCGAAATAGGATCCCCACAGGGTCTGCATGAATTCCGCAGCACGTTTGCCGTGCCCTGGATCGATGCCTTCGTTAACCCTCCTGGAATCATGGAAAACGGCAAACAAACCCACAACTTTCAAATTGGCCGCGTTTCGTTTCCCTAATTTCATGCCGTTTTCGTACACACGCGCCCAGTGCTGGATCCCATGAATGCCGAAAAGCGGCAGGGTGTATGTCTCGAGGATTTTTGTCAGCAATGCCGGGGAAATGCTATCAATCATTGCTTTACTCAATGCCGCTAATCGTGATCCCGTATACGCTCATCCCTCGTTCTCACCGATCGGCTCGAGGTACGTTCGCAGTGAGACCAGTTGTTCCTTGGAAGACCACGCGACGTAAATCGGTTTTTCATGACGAAGTGTATCGAGGACGGAAACGACTTCGGTCGTCGATAAATGACAAACGAGTGTGGGTTTGGGGCTCGATGGCGTGCGCAGCGAATCCATTCTCGTCCATAGTTTTTGCGGCTGGTAAAAACGCAGTTCTGCCGCAACGCCTTTGATATCATCACTGAACAGCATGATACGCGTCCTCAAATCCTGATCTACCGCAGATTCACTGTTCCCGAAGAATTCAACGACGTAGCTTTTTACCTTGTAGCTAATATCTTCCATCGACGCACCTCACTCAATTGGGGTGTTGGTTTGCCATGCAGCTCGTGAGGCTAGTGTATATGCGAACTCACTAATTCACAACGGGATGCCTTGCGAAAGTCACGTCTACTGTCAATTGCCTCGTCAACAACAATGAATTTACTTGGTATTGTGGAAGCTTCGCTTGATGAAACCTTCAATTCGGGGCACGGACTGCGAGGCGAAAGGGATACAACTCAGGGATCATCACGCCTTGTGCCACGGCAGGATCCGACTGCATGATCTTAAACGCCTCTCCTTCGGATCGAGCATGAAACACGACGATGCCAAAAGTCCGCTCATCATCCGTAACGGTGCGGCCGGCAAACAGGACGACCCCTTTCGCCGCCAATTCGGAAAGGTAATTGAAGTGTTGGGTGACGATCTCGGTTTCGCGTTCCGTGGAACCTTCTGTCAGCATCTCCATTCGGGCCGGCCGAATCGTGTATAAAAATTGTTGGGTTTCTGGCATAGGTATCCGCTTTCAAACGAGTTGAGGTCGAATTGAGCGCACGCGTCGCATCGTGTTTCGAGAGAAAAGGTGGATCTCCGTCGGTGCCAACTGCACATCCGAACCGATGCGCAGCACTCGCTTGTCGGGAATTCGTGCGACGATTGGTTCGTTTCCGATACGCAGGGTAACGATGTTTACCCCCTTGACCGGTACCTCAAGGATATCGGTAACAGTCGCATTAATGCTGTACTCCGGCGTACTTTCGTCCATCAATAGGAGGGCTTCCGGGCGAATGCCGACCAGGTACCGATCGATCGATGGTGAGATCAATGTGCCATCGATTATGTTAATCGCCGGCGTATCCATATCCATGTTCACAAAATTCGCCACGAAGAGGTTTGCCGGATTGCGGTAAATTCGATCGTAGGTAGCAACCTGCTCCACCGTTCCGATGTTCATGATCGCCACCAAATCGGCCATCATCATCGCTTCTTGTTGATCGTGCGTTACGTATACGGCCGTAACCCCATAACGCTGCAGCAACTTTTTTAATTCAACCCGGTATCGGAAACGCAGTTGTTGATCGAGGTTCGAAATTGGCTCGTCCAGTAGAATGACTCTGGGATCTCTGGTGATGCATCGACCCAATGCGACGCGTTGTTTCTCCCCTTGAGAAAGACTATCGGGTTTTCGATCCAATAAGTATTCGATTTCAACGCCCAAAAGGCGGCTCGTCTGCTCGAATTTCTCCTGCGCGATTTTGCTCAATTCGGGAGTCTGTTTCTTAAAGAAGAAATAGGAGAGAATGTTCTGTTTTGCCGTCAATGGCGGATAAAGCGCAAATTGCTGGAAGACGACACCGATCTTTCGCTCTCCTGGCGACGTGCCCTGCATATCGATGCCGTCATAACGTACGCTTCCCGAATCTGGTCTTGTCAATCCGGCGATAATTCGAAGCAGGGTCGTCTTTCCACACCCGCTGGGCCCTAAAAGGACAACGGTCTTTTTATCCGGAATGATCAGATTCAGGTCCTTCATTTCGAAATCGATTTTCCGCAAACCAATTTTCTTGGAAGTCTTTTTATCGTCCCCTTTATCTTCTTTCGACACGTCGAGGGCGAAATGGTCCTTGGAATTTTTCCGGGATTGATTCTTGAATGTTTTCGAAATTTCCGTTAATTCAATAGTTGCCATCCAGCGCTCTCCAGAGTTGAAAGGAAGGTGTTTCAGGTACTCCCATCTACCTTCGCGGTCTGAGACATGCGATCGTTATCTCAAAGCTAATACGACTCACAAATCCCTCAAGACGACATCATGCAATCAGATTCGCCGTACTCGATGTCGATCGTGATGTGGGAGATGTCTAAATTTTGTACCAGATCGCGTATATCCTGTTTTACACATAACACACTTTCCCTTGGTGTATCTGCACCGACGACGACGTGGGTTGTCAAGACATGGTGAACGCCATCCAACGACCAGATGTGCGTGTGGTGGACCGATTTAACGTTCTCTATTTGAAGCAGGCACCTGTCAATGTATTCAATATCGTAACTCGCGGGAACCCCTTGAAGAAATACATCGAGGGTCTGTCTCAGGTTTCGTTGCACGTTGTATAGAACGAAAATCGAAATCGAGATCGACAACAAAGGGTCGAGAAAATAGAGATCGGCAAACAAGAGGATGATGCTGACGATGAGTACTGCGATCCAGCCAAGTACATCTTCGATAAAATGCCAGGCGATCGTTCGGGCATTGAAAGAACCGTCGCGCCGAAGCCGAATTACAGCGATTCCATTCACGACGATCCCACCCAGGGCCAGTACTGCCATACCCTGTGCATTGGGTTTCTCCGGAGAGAACAACCTTGGAATCGCCTCGAGCGAGATGTAGAGGGCACCGATGATGAGAATGACCGTGTTAATCAATGCACCAAGAAGCGAGAACCGCCGGTATCCATATGAAAAACGTCGATCGCTCTCCTTCTGGGAGAAGTGTTCCAAATACCACCCCAACCCGAGAGAAACAGCGTCTCCAAGATCGTGCATGGCATCCGACAAGATCGCCAGGCTGTTGGTTAGGACGCCTCCGACGATTTCGACGATGGTAAACAATAGATTCAGAAAAAACGCCGTCCGCAAGCCGGCAGCTGTATTTTGGTGATGAGGATGGTTATGCTCCATCGAAGTTTTTCTTCCAATCTAGTAGTGCATTATCTATTATATTCGCTCCCGCAGCGGTCCTCGAAAACAGGTGATTTTGTGATCGGGAGCTGCAGGTCGATCAACTTCATTCTACTCGCTTCCTCAGCGTGAAGCGCAATCCGGACCAGATCGTGTCGATCGAGCAAATTTTATAGTCGACCATTCCGGAAGCCAAACCCACTTGACGGACAATATTTTGTGAGAGGTCGCTTTTCACGCCGGATGATTTCTTGGGCCAGATGATCCACAGCCCTCCTTTTACAGAATACGGACGCATTTCCCCGATATTTCGCATGAGTTCTTCGCTGGAGCGAACAAACCAGAGCGTGATATCCGCCGATTGGAGATCACCCCGCTGAACTCGCACGTCTTCCGGCAGCTTTCCGAGACTGTCCTCAAACCCCTCTGGCGCCTTGATCAGCAGTACGCTGGAATTGGATTCAATGCCCAGTTTTTTGGTTAGCGGGGTTCCTTTGTACGCCTCAAACACACTTTCAGGAACGATCGGGGATTCCGGCTGATTCGCAACAGCTTGCTCGATCGCAGTTCTTATCGTATCCCACGAAGAAAATACTGCGTCCGGGAAATGTTCTCGAATTTTATCCACCTTCTCAGCAGACCCTGCGCAAAATACGATCGGAACGTGTCTCGTCGCCTTTGTCTTCCGCAATGTGAAACCGATGTCGCGCCCTTGCGATGGAAGCCGGCTCAAATCGATTAGGATCACGTCCGGAATTTTTTCGCGAATTTTCTGTAGTGTATTTCGGGAGAATATTTCGAATTCAGGTTCGAATCCTTCTGCTCTTATCCGTTGTACGCACGCTTGCGCTTCAACATCATTCCAATGGATCAAACGCACACGTTTCATACCCATCCACTCAAGTGTTCTTATATCTTAATGCCGTGTGGCTATGCGCAATCCTAGATACGGAGTTCGACGACATCGCCATCCTGCAGGACATAGTCACGCCCGACCATGATCCCGTCGTGTTCCGCACTCCCCCACAAACGCGCACTCTTAAAATTTTTAAGAAAATCCTGATGCACTTTACCGGCAAATTCTTCCACCGTACATCCACGATCGAGGATGAATGGGGACCGGAAATCGGGCTCTTTCCCAGGCGCCTTCGAGTAAACTCGAATAATGTTCAATTGCTTGAAGATGATCTCTTTTAAACGGTCTAAATTGCGACCTGTCTTCGCAGAGATGGGCAGCAGTGGCCAGTCTTGTTCGAGCAAGGATTTGAAAATTTCAAAATTCTCGTCTGTGTCTTCATCGTCGTTTTTATTGGCCAAAATGAAAATGGGTTTCTCAGAATAAAACTGTCCCGGTTCTTCCGGATAAGCAAGATGCTCCGGAGCGATTCTGTTTTCCAACAGCAGACTTGCGACATTGTTCAACTGTGCCAGCGGATCAGCTCGAATGTCTACTACGATGAGAACGATGTCAGCTCTGCGGATGAGTTCGATTAATTCGGGTTCGATGAATTCACGATTGGTCGGTGGCGTGTCGATCAATTGAAATTGCACGTTTTCATAGCGCATCATACCGGGAGTCGGCTTCCACGTCGTAAATGGAAAATCAGCAACTTCAGGTTTGGCGTTGGTGAGTGTCGCAACGAGCATCGATTTGCCGACGTTGGCGTTCCCGACCACAACAATTTGTCCCGCGCCTTCCCTTTCGATATGGAATGCAGATTCCTGACGGCTTACGGACTTGCGTGCTTGTGCAGTTGATTTCAACTTGGATAGTTTCTTACGCAGATCACCACGGAGTTTGTCGGTACCCTTATGCTTGGGGATCTTGGTGAGCATTTCTTCGAGGCAAGCAACTTTCTCCTCCGGCGAACTCGCCGAACGATAACGCGCTTCAACCTCAAAATAATCAGGGGGAAGATTCGTAGGCATCGTTATTCAATCAATTCAATGGAAACGTTCAGAAACTATAAAGAAAACACGGAACCCATTCACTCATTGGGCAATACCTACCGCACGTTTTGATTATATACGCATTCGTCCGGGGAATATAACACGTTGTAACATCAGGATCGGAGCAGATGCCCTAGCTGCCCCATCCAACCTGGAATTCTGCAATAGACGAAGTGAGGTCTTTCGAGTTAAAATTATATGAAAGGAGATGGTTGAATGGCGCCACCATTTCGCGAGCAAGTGACCCAACTACGGGAACAAGTTATCGAGGAAGCCTTGAGGTTCCTACATCTTTCCCACGATACTTGGTCTGGGAAAATCATCGGAGGCGTGCTTGCCTCCCCCGCCACGCGCTTCGCCGAGCTCGTGCAAAGCTTCGATCAGCTCGTAGAGGGCTCAGGTTTGCACGAAGCTTCACGGCGAATGCTCGATCGCTTTGTCCGCTGCTTCGAAGTCGAAGGACTCGAAGAAGTGCCGACGAGCGGTCCCTTGCTCATTGCTTCCAATCATCCCGGGATGGTAGACGGCCTGCTGGTCGCCGCCAGCCTGCCCCGTCCCGACTTGAAGATTGTCGCCAGCGCCATGCCCATGTTCGCCAACTTAAAGGCAATGCGAGATCATTTCATTCTCGTCTCGCGCAACACATTCGAACGACTTGCCGTCGTACGTTCTGTGATTCGACACCTGCAAGAGGGTGGCGCTGTGTTGATATTCCCACGTGGCTTAATCGAACCCGACCCGCAGGTTTTGAGTGGTGCGACTGAATCCCTGGCGCGCTGGTCCCCCAGTCTCGAACTCATGCTACGGCGTGTACCGCAAGCCCGTCTCTCGGTCACCATCATTCGGGGCGTGTTGTCTTCCTGGTCGATCAGAAACCCGCTCACTCGACTTCGCAGGAGCATACACGACAAACAGGTGATTGCCGAAATCAGCCAAGCAGTCCAACACCTGTTTCTTCCCCGCACGCTTGCGATTGCGCCCAGACTCAATTATGCGCCTCCGATGACTTTCAACGAGATCATCGAAAGATATCAAGGATTGAATCCGATGGACGTCATCCGCCAAACCGCAGCGCAACTGATCGAGAAATAATCTACAAGCGCAGCTTCTAGACGGAACAATCCAAATCTATAAAAAAAAGATCCTTCCGCTACACCGGAGGATCTTTTCATAAAACGCTGTAGGCAAGAACGGACTAATGCGAATCGACACCAACGAGGGCACGCCCATAGCGGATCGAAGTGCCTGAAAAGAGCGAGAACAAAAGCAGCGCGATGACGAGAATCAGCGTATCGAAGGGAGTGATCTCGATGCCCAGAATCGTGTATCCCGCATTGCCGAAGAAAAAGACCAACGTGTTGGCGAGGATGGCGATCAAACGCACTTCGGTGGGACCGATCTTTGCATATGAGATGCGAAATACACCGGTGACAAATGCATAGACGTACGCCAGAATCGAAAGCAGCAAGTACCCACTCAGCGCAAGGCAGGCGATGTCCAGGCGGGCATAGGGGGACAGCCCAAGGCCGGTGAAGATAAGGACCTGGCTGAAGGCATCAACGATATGGTCAATGTAAAAACCGAATTTCGGCCTCTCGATCTTTCGAAATCTCGCCAGCGTCCCATCCAGACTGTCGCCGTACCAGTTGATGACGAAACCGAGACTTGCCAGCCACAAAAATGCCGCTGACGCATTCGATAAAGCGTATCCTGCAAAGATAACCAGCGATCCAACGATTCCGATAATCGTCAGGGTATCCGGCGTAAACCCCTGCGGGGTTCTCTCGGCCAACCAATGCAGAGTACGACGTTCGATCGGATCCAAGATGCTGTTTTGAATTCGAGTTTGC